>CANBTI010000030.1 GCA_947372355.1 Bdellovibrionales bacterium
GCAGCAACAAAATTTGCGGTTGAAGGAATCTCAGAAGCACTCGCTGGTGAAGTTGCTCCATTTAATATCAAGGTAACACTTATTGAACCAGGAGCTTTTAGAACTGAGTTTGCAAGTGGCTCACTCAAAACAGCAAATGAAATGAAAGAATACGATCAAATTCTCGCCTCTACTCGAACACTTTACAAAAATATTGGTGGCAATCAACCTGGAGATCCCGCAAAAGCTGCATCAGCCATGATTAACCTAGTGGATCATCCTCATCCCCCACTTCGTTTGGTCATGGGCGCATTAGGACTAAAGAGAGTGCGCGCCAAAATGGAAAGTTACGAAAAAGAATTGTCAGCTTGGGAATCTACGACTCTGGCGATGGATTTTGAGTAAGCGGCCCTGCAATCGTTAATCCATGCTCCACCACTTCACCCTCTTGAAATAACCACAAAGTTCCAGGATCCATCGTTTCCCATTTTTCATTGTTGGTAAGAGGAATCGTTGCAATGACCGCCACACGATCCGTGTGATTGGTGAGTTCACTGAAATCAATTTCAACATCTTTATCTTTTAATCTCGCCTGAGTAAAAGGAGCTTTTCTTACAATGTAAGTTAAATGAGTAGAGCAGTGTGAGAACAATAAATCGCCATTCGCAAATAAAAAGTTAAATTCTCCAAACGCGCCAATCTGAATGGAAAGCGATTTTACCTCAATAAATAATTCAGAACGCGAAGGAAAAGTGGTACCAAATTTTTTCCGCAACTCTTGTAATAAAAAACAAAATGCAGATTCACTATCGGTATTACCCACAGGTAAATAGGATCCATCAAATTCGGGTTTGAAATTGATCAAGTTTCCGTTGTGAGCAAAAATCCAATAATATCCCCAGAGCTCTCGCATGAAGGGGTGTGTGTTTTCTAATTTAATATCTCCTTGTGTGGCTTTGCGAATGTGAGAAATTACATTTTTGGATCGAATGGGATAATTTTTCACTAGTTCAGCGATCGGAGAATGAGCTGAAGCATTGGAATCTAAAAACTGGCGAACACCTTTTCCTTCAAAAAAAGCAATTCCCCAACCATCTTGATGCTCATCCACCAAGCCGCCCCTCGCCTGAAAACCGGTGAAAGAAAAGCAAATATCAGTAGGAACATTACAGTTCATTCCAAGCAGTTCACACATAGATCAATGTTCGCATTCATCCACATCACACGCAAGCTTAAGAAAAACCGAAAAATAATGTTTTTTGCGTTATTTCACAGTATACTCCTAAAAATGAACAAGCTTCCGCATTATGATTTTGAAGCAATTGGTTTGGCGCATACCCCATTCACGCAACGCTTTGGTATTCCAAGACAACCAGGATTGGTTCCAGAAGCGAAGGGTGTGTTAAAAATCAATGGTCATCCTGATTTTCAATATGCACTGAGAAGGCTAGAAGAGTTCACCCACATCTGGATCATTTTCGTATTCCACGCTCATGGTGGCAATAAATGGAAGCCCACTATCCGTCCTCCTCGATTGGGCGGAAAAGAAAAAGTCGGTGTACTCTCCTCTCGCTCACCTCATCGTCCCAATCCGATTGGTCTCTCAGTAGTAGAACTAGAGAAAATTGATTTTGATGCCAAAGGCGGACCAGAGCTTCATGTGAGAGGAATCGATTTACTGGATGGAACTCCAATTTTAGATTTAAAACCTTACATTCCTTATGCCGATTCTGTTCCTCATGCAAATTCGGGTTGGGCTCATGAAGAAATTAAAAAGACACCTGTTTTTTTCGAACCACTTGCACTCCAGAAAATTTCCGAGATTGAAAACAAGGGTGAAAAAAATCTCAAGGATCTCATCGAGCAACTTTTAACCATTGATCCTCGCCCTGGATTTCAAAGAAGGGAACTCCCTCCTGAAGCGGAACATGCACAAGGAAAAGATTTCGGCTTATTGGTTAAAACTTACGATGTGAAATGGAAAATTGAGAACCAAATTTTTGTAGTTTACGATTTAGAAAAAAAACTAATCTAAGTGAGCTGCCAAAGAATCAATCAGTAGATCAATCACACGATCTACTTTTTTCTCTTCGATGCGATGAACCATTCTTCCCATAAAGTTGATCGAAAAATTACTCGCCATCAAAAGCATCACCAGTGATTCAAGTTCTACAGCACTTATTTTTTTTCCAAAATATTTTTTTAAGTTATCAAACATCATTACAAAACTTTGATCCATTACTTTTTCACGCAATAACTCTCCCATTTTGGGATCAATCAATGCCTGAGAAAGGGAAATACTGATAAAAGATTGTTTCTCTTCAAAATGTTTAAAACCGGCTTTAAAAAAACTCTTGAGTGCTACCTTTAAATCTTTTGAATCTTCAAAGGATGGAACCCAGTTTACAATGGAGCACTGCTGCTCTGGTGAATTAATGATTTGTTCTGACGCATCTCCATCACGCAACACAGCAATCAGCAAGCCCTCTTTACCACCGAAATAACGGGTGATGAGCGCCTCATTTACTTTTGCTTTTTGGGCTATTTCAAGAGTACGGGTGCCATTATAGCCCTTGGATGCAAACAACTGAGTTGCGGCCTTAATCAGAGCTTTTTCAGTGGCTGCTCGATCTCTTTTCTTGGACTTTTGTTTGACGGCTACTTTTTTTAAAGTCTTCATTTATGTAATTGACTACATACATATTTGGAAATACAACAAAAAGCAACTATGAAACGTTTGATTCCTTTTTGCCTTTATCTACTCCTTGGAGCATTCACTGCTTTTTCTGTTTTTGCCAATCCCCAATATCTACAACTGGAAGATTATTTAGAGCAGGTGAAAACTAAATCTCCTGCAATTAAATCGAGCACCCTTCAAATTGAAGGCTCTCAGGAAAGCTCACTTGAAGGTCACTTGATTTACAATCCCCGACTATCATTTAGTGGGTATTATATGGACGACAAAAGAGAAGGGGTTGGTCCCTTGTATGCGGGTTCAACCTCCACATCAGATAATTTCAATCTTGCCCTGGATCAACAATTCAGTACCGGTACCACCGCTAAACTTTCTTACAATATCGGGAGTTCAAATACTTCGGGATTGAACGCATTCCTTGCGCCAGGTGGAAAATTCAACTACAGCTCAGGTTTAACTGAACTTGATATCACACAACCCATTTGGAAAAATGGATTTGGTGTTGAAACGAGAGCCACTTCTGATCTAGCTGAAGCCTCTTCACTCGCTTCACATTACGCTGAAAAATTTAAACTCAAACAAGCATTTTCACAAGCTGAATCCACTTATTATCGTTTAGCCATTGCTCGAGAATCCTATAAGCTTCAAGAAGAGGTGTTAGATCACTCTAAAAAAATTCTGGAATGGACCAACAAACGCGTGAGAAATCAACTCACCGATAAAGCAGATGAACTTCAGGCAAATGCAGCTTACCAATCTAGACAATTAGAAATTGAAGCTGCAAAGAATGAACAACGTTCAGCACAACTTGCCTTCAACGTTCTTCGCTCTAGTGCTTCAGATACAGTGGAAGAATCTCTTGCCCCTCTCAATACAGAATCACTTCTCAATATTGAATCTCCAAAAAAAGCCGATGTCAGTGATGATGTAAAGGCAGCAGAACAAAGTGAAAGGGTTACGGTGAGCAGTAATGAACTTTCAAAACAAAAAGCCCAGCCCGATCTCTCCTTATTTGGCTCCATCGCTTATAATGGTGTAGATACCTATAAATCGCCTGCAATCAGTGAATCTTTCAGCACAAAAAATCCAATGTATAAAATTGGAATTCAATTTTCTATGCCACTTTTTATTGGTGAAAACTCAGATATCAGATCTGGAAGAATGAAACAGCAATTAGCTGCAGAATCACTCACCCTTCAAACTAAATTAGTGAATGCACAAAATTGGGAAGATCTAGATAAAAAGTTTTCAGAAGCGAAGGGTCGTTTAAAAATGGCTGATTCATTAGTGAAAGCTCAAAAAGAAAAATTAGATCACGAAAAATATCGTTTTAACCTTGGTAGAACTACTACCTTTCAGGTTCTCACTTATGAACAGGATTACGCTCAAGCCCTCATCACTCGCTTAAGAATTGCCCAAGAAATTTTAACCAACCATGCTCTCATGAAAGCATATTCACTATGAACTTAGCCGAACTCTCCATCAAACGCCCCACCTTCATCACTTGTTTAATTCTTCTCATGCTTGCCGTGGGTACTTTCAGTATCAGTAAGCTTGGAG
Organism: Bdellovibrionales bacterium; assembly: GCA_947372355.1. GTDB lineage: Bacteria > Bdellovibrionota > UBA1018 > UBA1018 > CAIMNF01 > CAIMNF01. The sequence continues at coordinate 4,235 of CANBTI010000030.1, forward strand.
TGGATTTATTTCCAGATGTGAATTTTCCAGTAATCTTTGTGAGCACCCCATATCAAGGTGCTGGTCCCGCAGAAATTGAAACCTTAGTTTCAAAACCGCTCGAAGATGAACTCTCTACCTTACCAGGAATCAAACGTCTTTCATCAATCAGCCAAGAGGGTGTGAGCCAAGTTGTGGCGGAATTTACACTTGAAACTGATATTAAATTTGCCGAGCAACAAGTGAGAGATCGTGTAGGCGGCGCAAAACGCTTACTCCCTAAAGATATTGATGAACCTGTGATCCGCAGATTAGATCCATCTGATCAACCGATCATGATTCTATCCCTTTCTTCTAAAGAAGGAATGAATGAAGCTGCAATGTTTGACGTTGCAGATGATACCATTCGCCCTAAAATTGAACAAATCGATCAAGTGGGATTGGTTTATGTATTGGGAGCAAGAAAACGCCAAATCAAAGTTTCTCTCGATGCCAACAAATTAAAAGCCCGTGAGTTGAGTGCAACTTTTGTGAATAATAAACTCCTAGCTGCAGGAGAAAATATTCCAGCAGGTAAACTACAAGATCCCAAAAAAGAGGCAATTGTAAGAACCTTAGGGCAATACAACTCGCTCGAATCTATTGGGAATAGTATTATTAATTTCTTCGGTGGTGAAAACGCTCTTCGCTTAAAAGACATCGCTAAAATTGAAGATTCACTAGAAGATGAAAAATCGAGAGTGTTTGCTAATGGTAAAAAATCTCTTTATGTATTCGTTTTCAAGCAAAGTGGAGCAAACACGATTGCGGTAGCCGATAATGTACTGAAGAAAATGAGTTCTATTAACAAGCAACTAAAAAAGGTTCCTGGAACTCCTCAAATCGAAGTGATTAGAGATGGTTCTATTCCTATTCGAGCAAACGTAACTGATGTGAAGGAATCCATTTTCATCGGTATTGCTCTGGCGATCATTGTGGTGTTTTTCTTTTTAGGAAATTCACGTTCTACGATCATCACTGCACTTGCACTTCCTAACTCATTATTGGGTGCATTTATTTTGATGTGGGTTGCTGGATACACCATTAATTTAATGACCCTACTCGCTCTTTCATTAGCCGTAGGTTTATTGATTGATGATGCCATTGTGGTGAGGGAAAACATTTATCGCCATATTGAGATGGGAAAAACTCCAAAGCAAGCTGCACTGGATGGAACAAAAGAGGTTTCACTTGCCGTCATCGCCACCACTCTTACCGTGGTAGCCGTATTCGGACCTGTTGCATTCTTAAAAGGCGTGGTTGGACAATTCTTCAAACAATTCGGATTTGTGGTTTGTTTTGCCATGATTGTGAGTTTATTTGATGCACTCACCATTGCACCCATGTTATCGGCATATTTTGCAGGTAAATCACATCAAGAAAAAGGATTCATTGAACGTCTCCTTGCACCCGCTCTCAATTGGTTTGAAAACTTTCAAGTAAAAATGGAAGCTTCTTATGAAAGACTACTTAAAAAAGTTCTTTCTCGTCCAGGTCGCGCACTGGGAATCAGTTTAGTGGTGTTTTTCGTTGCAATGAGTATGGTGAAATTTGTACCTAAAACATTTCTACCTCCTCAAGATAATGGTGAATTTTCAATTGATATCGATCTTCCACCAGGAACATCCATGGATGCAACTGCTGAACTCGCTAATAAAATTGATCTCGTCATCCGAGAAAACAAAGAAGTAGATTTATCTGCGCTCACCATTGGAAATAGAAATGGTGAATCCAACGTTGCTAGTTATTTTGTGAAGTTAGTTCCTCGTAAAATGCGTTCTTTCAATACATCTCAGATGAAGGAAAAAATTCGTGAAGAACTAAAACCATTCGCTTATGCAAACCCAGCGGTGAAAGATTACGATGCTGTGGGTGGAGGACAACGTCCGTTCAATTTAAATCTGGTTGGATCTGATCAGCAACAACTGGAAGAGTACACCATGAAAGTTCTTGAGAAATTGAAAAAGAATCCAGGGTTAAAGGATGTGGATATCAACTTTCGTCCAGGTAAACCGGAAGTACAAATTGCTCTCAATCCGAAACGCTCCAATGAACTCGGGATTACGACTCAAACCCTTGGTCTTGAAATGCGTAACTTAATTGAAGGAAGTAATGTTGCGAAATACCGTGAAAATGGACTTGAATACGATATTCACACACGTCTAGAAGAAGATCAGCGCAATGTGAATGAGAACTTCAATCTTTATCATGTGCCAAATCTAAATAATAACTTGGTGAAGTTGTCAGATGTGGCAACGAAGGTTGAAAAAACTGGTCCTTCTAAAGTAAATCGCCAAGATCGTTCTCGTTACATTCAAATTCAAGCTGATATTGCTCCTGGAGCCGGCATGGGTGATGTGATGAAAGATATCGATCAAATGCTCACTAAAGATATGCCGATGCCACAAGGAATGCGTTATGCCTATGTTGGACAAGCGGAGAATTTTAAAGAACTCGGAGAGAGCATGGTTACCGCTCTTATTTTCGGAATTCTTTTCATCTTTTTAGTGCTCGCTTCACTTTATGAATCGTTTGTAACTCCGCTCACGATCATGCTTGCGCTACCACTTGCATTTTGTGGCTCGATGGTTGCTCTTGCGGCAACTCGTGAATCACTCAATATCTTTTCAATGATTGGTGTGATCATGCTTCTCGGTGTTGCCGTGAAGAACTCGATTCTTCTTGTCGATTATGCAAACCAACTGATTCAAGGTGGTATGGATAGAACAAGTGCAATGATCAAAGCGGGTAAAACAAGATTGCGTCCAATCCTGATGACCTCCCTCGCCCTGATCGCCAGCACGATTCCAATCGCGATTGGGTTAAATGAAGCTTCGAAACAACGTACCTCTATGGGTATTGCCATTATTGGTGGATTAGTGAGTTCCACCCTCCTCACTCTCGTGGTTGTTCCAGCGGCATTTTCATTCGTGGATCGTTATCGAATCTGGTCTAACAGCAAATTGAAGCAAATTTTCAATTTGGAGTAAACTATTGACACATATAGCTAAAGTTGATACCTACCCCTCACTGATATCAAGTGAGGGGTTTTTTTATGGGTTTTTCGCGTATTATTTTGGGATTTCCATTATTTCTATTGGGCACGATCGCTAGCGCTCATGATCTTGAAGGTGCTGCAGGCATTGAGGCCAGAGTGAATCGATTCGTGAACTCAGATCATGCATACCGCTCACTTCTAGAGTACCAATCCAGCGTTGGATTCTCCGGAAAATCTGCAAATCAACCCTGGTCTAGCACATACTGGCCATTAGAAAACGGAATGGCCGCTTACCACTATTCCGGACATGGCGGGCAATCGGATTCATTTGATGAAAATTTATCCTCTTTTGAAAACCGCATGGATACTTTTGAGCGTCGCTTAAAAAGAGATCGATTGAAAGATTCTGACATTGAAGACATGGCACCCTCTGAAAAATACGATTTATATTTAGGGGATACCAACTTCACTCTCACGCATTCAATTTGGGACTCCATGATTGAGCATAAAGAAAATGCAAAAAAACATGAAATTCAAGATTGGGAAGGAGTTTGTCATGGATGGTCTCCAGCTGCTTCTTACATGAAACGTCCACTTAAAAAATTCGTAGTTCAATCAATTGATGGGAAGTTTTCGATTCCTTTTTATCCAGATGATATTAAGGCACTTGGTAGTTTACTCTGGGCCAATTCACTGGTTCAAGACAATAGCTTGGTGGAAGGAATTCGTTGCGATACGAATACTCCTAGACGCGATTATGGTTCAGGAAAAGTGCTTCGAACACGCTGTAAAGGCGTAAATCCTGGGGTTTGGCACTTAAGCGTATTAGGACTCATCGGTGAAAAGAAAATGCCGTTTATCATTAATAAAAATAACGACATCGAAGTTTGGAATCAACCTGCAACTGGTTTTGAATTCAAATATTATAATCCGCAAACTGAAGCGACTGGAAGACTAGAAGAAGTTTCAGTTCCGGTAAAATCCTTCAACGATAATTTTTCAACTTTTCGTGATCCAAATACCGTTTACCTTGTGGGTGTGGATATGAGTTTTCAATACATTAATGAAACTAATCCTTCTCACGAAGAAACCGATGATGCTTCAAAAGATACGGTTTCCAACTTTCACATGAAATACGAACTAGAACTCGATGCTGGTTATAATGTTTTAGGTGGAGAGTGGGCTACTACATCCGATCAAGATCGTAGATACATTCCAAACTATCCAGCATTCATGTGGCGCTTTCAATCCGATTACCCGATCGCGGCTTCTATTGTGGATGTGAAAGTACCGGAACAAAGTGATCCTCAATATAATGATTCAACTTTCATGAAAGCTCTTAGCTCAGAAGCGAGCCGGTTTCGCTATCAGCGCTACCTCATCAATGAGGATGGAGATTATGATCGTTTGGTATTTGATGAGAATGGAAAGCCAATTCCCGCAGGATTAGAGCTTCGTCCTCAGCCTTTAGGTAAGGTTATCTATTACTTAATGGAAAAAGCTCAATAATTCTATAAAGCTATAAACTGAAGCGATTTAGTATGATATTTGTTTGACCAAATAGGTCAAGTGTGCTATAATTCTCCTCCGAAGGAACTATTATGAAGTTTTGCGCTCATCTTTTACTCATTTTAAGCACTACCATTGTGGCGAACTTCTCTCATGCACAAGAAGCGAACACTCCCCTTCTGATTGAGGAATCCAGTAAAGTTCTAGGAGCAGGAAGCGCTGTAGACTTAACTCCGATTGCACTCCAAACACTTTACCACGAAGCAATCAAATCTAATTTTGGTGTTATTTTAGCAAAACACAAAGGCAAAACAATTATTCTCAATCAAATCTACGTTGTATTTTCAAATGATTTAGGTGTTCCCACACAAGTAAAACGGAAAGTGATTTTAAACCAAAGTGAATATTTTGGTGAAGATAAAGACACAGAATGTGCAGTTAAAATTATTCAAGAGGGCTCATTTGAAATCAATGGAAAATGGCTCAGTGGTCTTACCCATCATATTGAATTACCAAATTGTCCTAACGAAATTCCACAAAATAAACAATTACCATTATCAAAATATAGTAAATCTAAAGTGAATACTGATATTCCACTTCAGTCTATTCCTGTTGTTTCAACAATATATACAAATACTGATACAAAAACATCGCCAACTCCAACACCAACTCCAACGCCGATACCAATGCAAGCAACACCAGTTCCGACAAGTTCCTTGGTAGTTCCAACCGCCACACCTGAACCGGTCTCCACAGCAACTCCATCACCGATAGAAAATATTAATTTAACAGAATATGTATTTGGGAGAGTGAATGAAGAAAAAGTGGCATTCATCATTGATACATCCCAATCATTCAGTAAATTTCGAGAAAAAGTAATTGCTAGCATAAGTAAAACAATTAGTGAGTTTAATGAAAATCAAAAATTTACGATCGTTTTTCTTGCTCCAAAAAACATCTACTTTAACGATGGAATCGTGATCAACGCTACAGATAGCGCAAAAAGAAAAGCATTAAAATTCTTAAAACATGTACCTGCAGAAAACGTAAACGAACCGATCACCGCTGCGATTAAAACGATTTCAAATCAAAATGGAAAAATTGATCGGATTTACTTTTTTGGCGATGGTGATCGGGATCCTGAGGGCAATCTTGATGAAATCGAAGATCAATTAAAAAATCACCCTGAAAAATCTAGAAATGATTTACTCGATTTACTCCAAGCAGTAAATGACTACGGCGTGCCCATCACTGCCAGGTCTGGATATCCAAAAGGATTTAAAGGATCAGGAAAATTAAACAATGATCTTATTATTCTAAGTACTATAGTGGCTAATTCGCATGGAATTAATATCGAAGAAGAGCTTTAAGCGATAAACTCTGCTGTGATTTCTCTCACCACCACCGATGCACAAGTTAATCCAAATGCGCCTGTGACAAAGCTTGAATTGCCGAGAATCACATTGCGATTATCGCAATTGAAGAATTCATTTTTACCCTGTGGACAAACACAACGAAAGCCCTTGCCACCATCGTAATGGAGTTCCATAGGCTCGCGAGTTTGCTCATCAGAATAAATTGCAGGGATATTGAAATTACCCGTTTGAGGAAAACCATATTGATCACGTAAAATTCTACGAATCGCTTTTGCTAATGGATCTTTCTGAGTCAAACCCAGATCCGTAATTTGAATTCGAGTAGGATCTAATTTCCCAGCAGAACCGGTAGAAGAGATCACACGAATTCCATCTTTTATGCATTTTGCAAGCAAGTGGCATTTTGGAGTGACGCTATCAATGGCATCAATGATGTAATCTGGTTTTTGTCCTTGTTGTAATTCAGTTGCTTCAGCAAATATTTCATCACTCAAACGTTCATTATAAAATTTAGGAATCGCATGAATGGATGCTTGTGGATTGATCTTACGTAAACGATCTTCCATCACGATTACTTTTTTCTCACCCACTAACCCTTGAAGGGCATGAATCTGACGATTAAAATTGGTGATACAAATTTCATCAAAATCAACAAGCGTGATTTTTCCCACTCCAGAACGCGCCAAAGACTCTGCTGCAAAAGAACCGACTCCACCCACTCCGATCACCATCACATGAGTGCGAAACAATTTTTCCATCGCAGAATCACCCACCAGACGACCCATCCGATCAAAACGACGGTGCAAACGGTATTTTTCCATTTCGGCATCGGTCATCGGAAGTATTTCTTTATGATCGGTAGCGTGATCGTGTGTGTTACTCATAGCGTGTGAGAATAGCCGATTTTCTCGAAGTTTTCAGCCACTTTCTGAATTAGTTCCTGAATAGGTAAGCCTATGATTTCAGCTGTTTTTTCGTAATGTGGCCGGATATCCCAACCTCCCGGGTGTTGTTTTGAATTGGAATCGGTTTCTAATAGCAACCGATCCAGAGGAACCTCTTTCATCAGTTTTTTACTCTCATGAAACGAAATGCACGCACCCAGCTTTAAATACTGCTTCAATTGTTCACCATTTCCAGAAAATCGATGCATCACTAAAGGAATTTTTGATGCGTTTTCCTCATGGAGAATCTTCAATGCCTCTTCATGCGCTTGAACCACATGGAGAACCATTGGCTTTTGATGTTTAATCGACAATCTGATTTGCGATCGAAAAACTAAACGCTGATCTTCAAAGCGTGAGGGATCACGTTTCTCTGAGTAAAAATCCAGCCCCGTTTCGCCCAAGCCACTTACCAGCGGAAGTTCATGATCAAGCTGCTCTAAGATCAATTCAATTTCAGCACGATTATATTTTTCCACCCACCAAGGGTGAAGTCCAAAATGCATGAATAATTTATTTTTAAATAAATGGTTGAGTTGAACTTGCCTTTTCCAATCTTCGGGATGCGTTCCACCTAAAGCGATCTTGGAGATCCCAGATTCAAAAGACTTTTTAATGATTTCTTCAGAATCAGAGGCATCTTGATGATGAGCATGAGCATCGATCAATCCAATCATCATAAACGAATGAGATTCAAAAATTCTTTACGGGTGGTTGGATCACTATAAAACTCACCCCTCATTGCTGAAGTAATGGTTTTACTATTTTGCTTCTCTACACCTCTCATCATCATACAAAAATGAGCAGCTTCAATCACTACCGCTACCCCCATTGGCTGTAATACTTCCATGAGTGCATCCGCTACTTGAGCAGTGAGTCGCTCCTGAACTTGCAAGCGTCGAGCAAACACATCTACAATGCGTGGAATTTTAGAAAGACCGATAATTTTTTTATTGGGGATGTAGGCAACATGCGCTTTTCCAAAAAATGGAAGCATGTGGTGTTCACACAATGAATAAAGTTCAATATCTTTCACGATCACCATTTCGCTGGATTCGGAGGTAAAAATTCCGCTACCAACCACTGCTTTCACACTTGTGTGATAGCCTCCCGTTAAAAACTGAACCGATTTTCCAAAACGTTTTGGAGTATCAAGCAATCCCTCGCGATTGGTATCTTCACCGAGAGCTCCTAAAATTTCCTTAAACCTTGGCTTAATAAATTCAAGCGTGGTCTCATCTGAGATCGGAGTTTTTACGTTTACTTTTTTGGGTGCCGCTTTTTTTTGTTTTGCCATGAAGGATCTATATCATGAACATTTAAATCGTGAACTTCTAAAATGAAAAAGGACCAGTGTTTAACACACCAGTCCTTTTTAAGAATACTTAAAGCGTACCCTAAGAATGAATCTTAGTGATGAGCTTCTTCAGCTTTAGGAGCTTCTTCTTTTTTCATTTCTTCTTTGTGAGCTTTTTTAGCTTTTTTAGGAGCTTTTTTAGCATGATCTGCATGTTCTTCCATTTTATGTTCTGGAGCTACTGCTGCTGCTGGAGCTGCTGCATGTTCAGCTGCTGCTGGAGCTGCTTTGTGATCTTGTGCGTTTGCTACTGATACGAAACCTAATACTGCGAATAATGCGATGATGCTGTTCATGTTATCTCCTGACGTTGAAAACTCAATAATTGAATCTTCAACTGTGTTGTTGTTGTTTAACCTAGAGTTCCAAAAGTTTTTGTTTGCTGCAAGTGTTTTTTTACAAAGATCGAACTAAAACAGCCACACCCTGTCCACCACTCACACAAAGTGTTGCAATTCCCAACGCTCCTGTTTTACCTTTCAACACATTTGAAAGTGTCACTAAAATACGCGCTCCCGTTGCTCCGATTGGATGCCCCAATGCAATCGCGCCACCACGCAAATTGATTTTTTCGTAAGGAATTTTTAGCTCTCGATTGCATGCAATCACCTGTGCTGCAAAAGCCTCATTCATTTCAAAAGCATCAATATCGGCCACAGTTAAGCCATTTCTCTTTAATAGATTCAGGGTAGAGGCCACTGGTCCAAGTCCCATTCGTCTTGGATCTAATGCCACCGTTTCAAAATCAAGTAACTCTAACTCGCTTGATTGTAGTCGATCACTGGTTACATGAAAAAATGCGGCTCCATCGGTCACTCCACTTGCATTTCCGGCAGTCACTGTACCTGTATTTTTATCAAAGACAGAGGGCAGTTTAGCTAAAGAATCTAATGTGGTTTGAGCCCGACGATGCTCATCATCTTTTAGACCAGGATTTTTTTCATCCCCTAAAATCTCAAAAGTTTCATTGTTAAAAAGTCCATTTTTCCATGCTACGTCTGCTTTTTGCTGAGAATGTAGGGCAAATTCATCTTGCTCCTGACGAGAGATTCCCAACTCTTTTGCCAAATAAGTATCCACCGTTGCTCCCATGAGCATATTTGCCATAGGACACATGAATCCATCTTGGGTCATTCCATCGATGATTTCAGTGTTTCCCATGCGTAATCCCCACCGGCCTTGCATTAAAAAATAGGGGGTGTTCGACATACTCTCCACACCACCTGCATAAGCAGATTTCGCCCTTCCGAGTGCAATTTTTTCAGCTGCTGAAAAAATCGAAGCCATACCTGAAGCACATGCTTGATTAAAAGTTATTGCAGGAATGGATTCAGATAAGCCAGAAAACAAGGTTGCTTGGCGAGCGGGATTTGGGCGAGCACCTGCCTGCCTTGCTTGTCCTAGGAAAATCCAGTCAGGGTTGGAAGCAATATCTCCATCCATAATTTTCACACGACGCACCGCTTCTTTTAGAGCTAGAGCAGCAAGTTCGCCCGCCGGAAATCGCTTCAATGCTCCCCCAAATTTGCCAATGGGTGTGCGCGTTGAAGAACCAAGATAGATTGCTTTTGGAAATGCAGACTGTAAATTTGCCATGTATACTAAATATCATGTCCAATTCATCATCACAACATTCCCGAAGCAATGCTTCACTGAGGGATACGCTCTCTGCTTCACATAAAAAGTGGATCATTGTGGTGTTGGCGATGATTTCATTTACTCACATCATGGATTTCATGGTTTTGATGCCTTTAGGCCCAAAATTGATGCATATTTTTCAGATCACTCCAAAAAAATTCTCACTTCTGGTTTCCGTGTACTCCTTTGCCGCAGGAATTTTTGGATTTTTAGGCTCACTTTTTTTTGATCGATTGGATCGAAAACACGCTTTAATTGGTTCTTATATTGGATTTTTATTTGGAACATTGAGTTGCGCACTCGCTCCCAATTATTATTTTTTATTATTAGCGCGTGCACTTTCAGGCGCATTCGGTGGACTCATCTCCGGCATCAGCTTCGCCATCATTGGTGATATTTTTTCGATTCATGAGCGGGGCACCGCTACAGGAAAACTCATGGCAGCTTTTTCATTTGCAGCGGTAGCCGGAGTTCCTTCCGGATTACTTCTCTCCACTCACTTTGGATGGCACAGCCCATTTATCGCTATTGTTTGTGTCGGAATCATAGCCATATCCCTTGCAATCAAAATCATTCCAAATGTTAATACTCACATTAGATCTGATTATTCAGGCATTTTTTCAGGTGTAGTAGATAATACCAGAGATCGAAATTCTATCATGGCTCTTCTCACCACTTTCATGATGACCCTTTCTCAGTTTGTAGTGATTCCTTTTATTAGTCCTTATTTGGTTTCAAATGCAGGTTTACCCGAATCTCAATTGCCTCTTGTTTACTTATTGGGTGGAGCCGTGACTATATTTTCTGGTCCATGGGTGGGCAAACTTTGTGATCGATTCAGCGCTCAACGCGTTTTCATTAAAACAGGTTTTTTATTTATTCTTCCCGTTTTTCTCATCACCCATTTGCCTAGAACTTCAATGTTGATCGCGCTCACCGTGACCACTTTATTTTTTCTACTCTCTAATTCTCGAACCATTCCTGCGATGACGATCATCTCCTCCAGTATTCCTCCAGAGCGGAGAGGAAGTTTTATGAGCTTGAATTCTTGCCTTCAGCAATTGGGTGCAGCAAGCGCGTCTTTCATTGGTGGCTTCGTCGTGAGTCAACCAATGACGGGGGGCGTCTTAGTGGGCTTCTCAAATACCGCTTATTTTGCAGGCTTTTTTGGGCTTCTCGCTTATTTTATCGGTAAAAACGTTAAAACCGTTTCTTAGCTTTACATAAAAAACTTTCCCGATTAAAAGGATCGCATCTAGGGGTAGTTCAAATGAAAAAAGCTATTTTAAGTTTATCAATTTTATTCATCACCATCACATCTTCAGCGAATGCTCATCAAAACCACTGTGATTTCTTACCTGTAAACAGCATGAAAATTCCTACCGGATTAGAATCATTTTCTTCCGGTGGAATAGATGAAGTCGCATTTAATCGAGTGATTGATAAAGTGAGTGCGCTCTACGCATCCGTGATTAAATCAAAAGGCGGCAATTTAAAATTAGAGCGCTTATGGAATGATCCAACTGTAAATGCATCTGCATCCCGTGATCATCATAATTGGTTGATCAGCATGTACGGTGGATTGGCTCGTTATCCGATCATGACTGAAGATGGATTCACTTTAGTGATGTGCCACGAAACTGGCCATCAATTAGGCGGCTTTCCAGAAAAAATCACTCCAACTGGTGAAAAGGATTGGGCAGCAAACGAAGGACAAGCCGATTACTTTGCAATGATGAAGTGTTTCCGTGGTTTATACGAAAATGCAGACAATGCATCGGTAGTGGCTCAATTAGATGTGCCTGCAAAAGTAAAAGCGGATTGCAGCAGATCATTTAAATCAACAAATGAAATCAACTTGTGCGTGCGCGAAGCAATGGCCGGATTAGTATTAGCTAAAACTTTAACTGGAATTCACAATGCACAAGTGATGCAAGAAATCACACTCAAGCACGTGAAGCTAAGCCTAGCTCCAGAACCAGCATTCGAAACTCCGAGTAATGCCGTTGTTGCCGTTACCTACGATGGGCATCCAGATGCACAATGCCGTTTAGATACCTTTTTAGCAGGCTCTATTTGCGGAGCTTCTTACACTCAAGAGTTTGGTAGAAACGATCCAATCACTGGCGCTTGCGCAACTGAAAAGGGTGATCGATACGGTTTTCGTCCTACTTGCTGGTATAAGCCTAGAATGTAACCATTCTAGTTTATTCATTGATTAAAAACTTTTAAGTTCTAACACCCAAAAAAGTACTCTATAATATTAACTGGGGTAAGTGCTATGGGTCTAAAAATAAAATCAATTTTCGCTTCCATTATACTACTAAGTATCACTGCTTGTGGATCTTCTAAAGATACCGTGACCATTACTGTTAACACAGCCATTCCGGTAAAGGCTCCTGCTAGTGTTGATCTCAGTCAATCTTTGATGAGCTTAATGAGCGTTACCCCTGGTGTGGATTGTTATCAGGATCAAATTTATTTAGTGGTGAGAGATCCTGCCTCTCAGCAATTCATTCAAACTAAACGAGTGAAGTTGAGATCCACATTAAATCAAAACCCATCAACACCACTTTATGATAATTCTGCAGGTAGTGTGGACACCATAAAAAATAGGATCACTAGTAATTCTTATTTTGATGAACCACTCACCATTACCATTCCAAAAAACATTCCTGTAGAAATTGGAATCGTTGGAAGTTTTTTCAATCCAATAGATGATCATGATCTTCAAGGCGTTGCAGGACATGACGGACTTTGTGATCAAGCATACTTACTCAGCTCAATTACCTATGCTTATAGCAGCACTACCTTGATTGGTCACACAACTGTTGATTCAAATGTAATTAATTCAGGTTTAATTAATTTAAATATCGATCTTTTACACACTAATCCAATCGCCGCTTATGGTTTTGCTGGCTCTAACCCTAGGTATAAAGACTGGATTAATTTACCTACGAAATTTTTAAGTAACTATACTTCTGGAGCTGGCGCCAATGTTACTACAAATGGTTATTTAGAATCAGTTCATTATTTAAATAATCAAATCAACGTAATGGTACAGTCTACAGGAATTACCGATTCAAATATTTACTTACCGCATATTTTTCCAATGACCCTGATCTTTAAATATAATGCCACCGGCGATGCCTGCCCTGCAGTCGATTCGGGAATTCCTTGTGGGCATTATTCTTATACCATTAATAGCAATGATGCCTTTAACAACAATCAAATAACCACGATCACTGCAAATTTGATGGTTGGCACACCCTTTAGTTACACGATTGCTGCACAATCGATGCAACCAATAATCACTCCAGTATCTTATTACATTTTCTCCCATTAAATTGGACTAAAGCGCAAATCTATGGCGTAATTTTGAGATGATCCGTTTAAAATCACTCTCCACTTTAATGCTTTCCGTTATACTTTTATCCTGCGGTCCGGCATCTGATTATGTGGATGTAAAAATCATTACTCCCTTTGGAATGGGAAAAGAATTTCACCAACTCAATCAAGAACTCTTTCATCAAAATGAAAACTCCTTTTTATTGAATACTGTTTATTGCGAGCAAAGTGATATTTTCGTGGGTACAGATGAAGTCGTAAATGGCGATAAAATTTATACCAAAAAAGTTCCAATCAAGAGCAATTTAGCTGCAAACTGTTCAAGTTCAGGGACACCTTCTGCTTGCATCAGCTCTAGCTCAGTTATGCCGAATATCACTATTCCAGTTAAAAAAGGACAACTGGTTGATATTGGAATTTTAGGCGCATATTACAATGCAGTGGACACAATGCCAAATTTACCAGATGGAATTTGTGACAGAGTATTAAGTTCTGCAGCAAATCCGAGTCTTTCTTTGGTTGGACATCAAACTGTGAATCTAAATGATCCAGTAAATATCTCACTTCCAGTTTGGGTCATGCCAGCTTATCCCACTACTTCCCCTTCTCCATTCCCCACTCCTTCAAACTGCGTGGGATGTGCTGCTAAAGATTATTTAAAAATTACGGTCAATACTTCAAACATGGTTACATGCCGAGTTGGTGTTGTGGAATATTTCAAGGATGCAAACAGTGATAACATTGTTCATCAAACTCTATACACAGGCGGCGTAAACAATGGCGGCACAAACAATTATATTTATTATGTTCCCCATTTTCTTCCCATGTTGATCCATGCAGTAACACCAACCCTGACCATTTCAATTGGCGGCCTAAACGAAATCATCAATAACGAAAGCTGGACACACATTGAATCTGGCTGTTCCATCACTGTGAGCAACGCGAACTAAACTTATGTCAAACACGATTCACTATCCGGAAGGAAATGTACTGCTTAGAAATCTAAATAAAAACTATCCCGTGGTCACTCACGGCAAGGGCGTTCATCTCTTTGATCAAGATGGGAAAAAATATTTTGATGGATCCGGTGGAGCCTTAGTTGCAACTCTTGGACACGGAAGTGAAGAACTTGCCCAAGGTGTTTTTGAACAATTAAAAAAAGTAGCTTACACTAATGGCATGCAATTCACTTCCCCGGTGATGGAAGAATGTGCGAAAAATCTTGCGCAAAAAGCAGCCCCGCTTGGATTAAATAAAGTTACCCTACTTGCCTCCGGATCTGAAGCAGTAGAAGCAGCGATTAAATTTGCTCGTCAACTTTGGATGGATCGTGGTCGCCCGACTAAACATAAACTCATCACTCGCACTCCCGGTTACCATGGCAATACTCTTTATGCGTTATCCGCATCAGGTCGTCCTCACTATAAAAAAGTATATGGTCCTCTACTTTCTCCTGTGATCACGATTTCTGCCCCTTACGGTTATCGTTGCCCAGTGGATTACGAAAAAGAAGGAGCTGAATATTACGCTCGCGAATTAGAGGAAGCGATTGCGCGAGAAGGGGCTGATACGATCAGTGCATTTATTTTTGAAACCGTGAGTGGATCTTCCACCGGCGCTTGGGCTCCACCGAAAGGATATTACTCTCGCGTTCAAGAAATCTGTAAGAAAAATGAAATTCTCATGATTGCCGATGAGGTGATGTGTGGAAGTGGTCGCACGGGTAAATTTTTTGCAGCTGAACACTACGGATTAAAACCCGATATGGTGGTGCTCGGAAAAGGCCTAAACGCAGGACTAATGCCCGTTTCTGCACTCATCGTTAAAGAACAAGATGTAAATACCATGAAAAATGCATCATCAGGATTCATGCATGCACAAACCTACATGCTCTCCCCTTCCATGGCAGCTACCGCTCTCACGGTATTAAAATATTTAGATCAGTACCAAGTTTTAGAAAAATCACATGAAGTTTCAAAACACTGGCTCTCCGAACTTCAATCCCACGTTGCTCCACTCGAGCATGTAGGTTCAGTACAGGGAATCGGACACATGGCTGGTGTGGAATTTGTGCAGGATAAAAATACAAAATCACCTTTTCCGATTGCAAAAAAATTCGCTCAGAAATTTGTGCAACACGCACAAGATCTTGGGCTCATTCTTTGGCCAAATTATGGCCAAGCGGATGGAGTGAACGGTGACCTTGTCATTCTCGGGCCCTCTTTACTCATGACGCACGCAGAAGCAGATGAATGTGTGGATCTTTTGACTCGTGCAATTCAAAGCTTTAAAATTTAATTTTACTCATCATTCAGCCGATGAGTAGTCATGCCAAATAAATTTAAAATCACTTACTCTGCCCTTAATGCCGATCTATCTCTCATTCATAAAGCTTTTGATGAAGAAGTGATTAAAGTTCGCGCAGAACTTGGTCGTGAATTTCCTTCCATTGTTGGAGGTAAGGAAATCAAAACAGGTGTGCTCAACATTAAAACCAATCCTGCAAATACGAATGAAGTAATCGCTAAATATCACGTTGCTACTGAAGCCAATGTTAATGAAGCGTTTAAGATAGCAAAAAACGCACAAAAAGCATGGGGCGCGGTTCCTTATCTTGAACGGGTGAGTATCGTGAACAAGGCCGCAGATATTATTCGTGATCGTAAAATGAGAATCGCCGTGCTCATGACCCTTGAAGTGGGAAAGAACAGAATGGAATCTTTAGGGGATGCAGAAGAGTCTGCAGATTTACTTTCTTACTACGGTGAGCAAATGGTGAATAACAACGGATACTCTCACCCACTTGGAAAACTTTCACCAAACGAAGACACTCGCGATGTGCTTCGTCCTTATGGCGTATTTTCTGTCATCGCTCCTTTTAATTTTCCTATGGCACTAGGTGCTGGAATGGCATCGGCTGCAATTTTAGGCGGAAATGCAGTGGTTTTTAAACCTTCGGATGATGCCCCAGGAACCGCGCATGAACTCTATCTCGCGTTTCGTGATGCTGGGCTACCAGAAGGACTCTTTCAAGTTCTTTACGGCAAAGGCGCTGCAATTGGAGAAGCAATGACCAAACATCCAATGTGCGATGGTGTTGCATTCACAGGTTCTAAAAAAATTGGCATGAGCATTATTCAAACAATGCATTCTGGACGTTACGCAAAACCTGCTCTCGTTGAACTGGGTGGAAAAAATGCTGCATTTGTTTGTGCTACCGCTGATTTAGACAAAGCTGCTCAAGGCTGCATGAAAAGTGCCTTTGGTTTATCAGGTCAGAAATGCTCTGCTCTTTCCCGACTCTATGTTCATGAATCTGTTTATGCTTCGTTCATCGAAAAACTCATCGCTCAAGCGAAGAGTGTTAAAATTGGTGATCCTGCAAAGCAAGAGAACTACATGGGCCCGGTGATTAGTGGAGCTACCGTTGAACGTCATCTTTCTGCAATTGAAGACGCTCGTAAAATTGGTAAAATCATTCACGGTGGTAACGATCTTCGCACCCAAGCAGAATTTAAAAACGGGCATTTCGCCGAACCCACTATTGCTGAACTACCTCGTGAATCTCGTCATTTTCAAGATGAATTCTTCTCACCCTTTATTGCGGTCACTAAATTTACCGATCTCTCTGAAGCCATTGATCATGCCAACACTGCTGAATATGGATTAACAGGCGGAATTTTTACAACAGAGAAAAAAGAAATTGAATTCTTCATGGATCACTATGAAGCAGGAGTCCTCTACGCAAACCGTGCAAGTGGTGCCACGACAGGTGCTTGGCCGGGAGTTCAATCCTTTTGCGGTTGGAAGGGATCCGGAGGTGGAAGCGGTAAAGGCGGTTGCGGACCCTACTACGTTTCCCAATTCATGCGAGAACAATCACGCACGATCATGGGGTAACATAATTCTAGACCCATGCAAACCATGAGGGCGTAAGTAGATCCCCATAAAATATCGAGTACATAGTGGTGATTCAGATAAATTGCTGAAAAACACATCATGAAATAAAAAATGAGAGAAAATACTCTGAGTGCTTTGTATTTAAACGCGTAAAATACCGCTTGTAGTGGATAAGCCACATGAAGAGACGGAACTGCACCAAAAACATCCGCGGCTCTTCCATACATTCCACTAAAAAAATGGGTTCCAAAAACTGCATCAAATCTCACTGCACCGGCAGCACTCGCCATCACGTGAAGATTAGCAGGAGCATCTCCGTATTCCGCAAAATACCAAGGTGGAGCGGCTGCATACCAATAGTAAGTTGAATAGCCCAACACATTCACAAGAAAAAAAGCCCACATGGGATGAAAAAAACCTTGAAGGTTTTGATTGGGAACAATCCAAAAACGAAAGTAACCAGAGATCAAAACATAAATAGGAATAAAAAAAAGATAAAAAAACCCAGAAATCACATCTAAAAATGGATGGGTGTGAGTTTGAAACCACTCATTGGGAGTGAGTCTTCCTACAGGTGTATTGATTCCAAAAAAATATTGATCAAATCGATGAGGTTCACTCACATGTATTGTTCCTCGAATCAGATCTGAATAATACCGCATACTATCGTAAACAATAGCTACCAAAAGTAATGGAAGTAGAAAATAAAAAATAGATCTTAAACGGGGTCCTAGATACCAAAGTAAAATGGCAACTCCAGTGAGCATAAAATGATCTGATTTCAATCCCCCCAGATGAGTGGACCGGCTCAATAGGAAAATACAGATCGGATAAAAAATACCCAAAAACAAAGGAAATGTTTTTTCCCGTATACTTAATCCAAACCACCATTGATTCCATGAAGTTGAAAATATTTCAAAATTATGTTTTTTTACTAACTGAAATTCCATAAAAAATTTTCCTTTCCGCCTTTAAATTTAGAAGTAATGCTGGCAGAGAAAAAACAGCTGCAGTGACACAACACCACTCTCCTAAAATTGCCAAAGTTCCAAAACTAACAAATGCTTGGTTACTGGCAATAATCAATGAACCGTATCCGATGACTGTGGTCATGCTTGCTAAAATTACCGCTCCACCCGTATTTTCAATCACGGATAAAATTTCAGATCGCTGATCCATTCTATATCTTTGAAAAATATTGATCCCGTAATCAACACCGATCCCAAATGTAATCGGTAACGCAATAAAATTTAAAAAATTGATTTTGATACCCATTGCCAACATCATTCCAATGAGCCATAAAATGCCTAAAATTAGAGTAAATGCACAAAAAAGTATGTTTGCCGGACTTCGGAATAAAATAACAATCAAAACCAATACAGCAATGAATGCGCATAGTGTGGTTTTAGGCCCATCATTAATGATGGATTCAAACATATCGGAAGTCACAGGCAATGATCCCGCAACCGGCACACCAGGTTCAATTTTATCGGCAGTGTCCCTAATGGTGTGAACAAAATGAATTAAAGCCTCACTCTTTGACAATGATTCCCCCAAGGTAGGCTCCACTAATACCAATTTACCCATTGTTCCATCTCTCTCACGAAATTTACTTTTCACTAATTCAGGAAGATCTTGAGAAGAAAATGATCGAAATGAATTTTTGGATAATAATTCATTAACCAATCTACGATCATTTTTTTCCATTTTAAATCTAAGTTCAGGGGTTAGAATATTGTCAATTTCTTTAAGAATAGATATTTTTTCCTTTTGATCCAGTGGTACAAAATCATGAATGGTACTAACACTAGTGATAAAACTATTCGCACCCTCCTGAGTTTGAATTTTTTTTAATTGAACTTGAATGGGTATTACATGATCAAAACTTTTAGGTAAAATCACCAGAGGCGAAAGATAATGTTTAAAAACTTCATCCACATACTTTGACCAATACATGGATCCATTTACTAAACTTTTACGGTTTCTGATCTTTTTTAGATCAGATTCAATCAAGGTTGAATTTATTCTTGGAAGCATAGAGATCGAAAAAATTGTAAATAAAACGGTAAAAACTAAAATAGTTTTCGAATACTTTTCAACGAATTTTGATAAAAAATGTGAGAAATTAACTTTACTCTTTCCTTTAGTTAATTTGATTAATCCCATTCGATCAAAACAAATCATTAAAGCAGGAAGTAACGCATAAGTAGAACACCAACAAAGCAACATGCCAGTTAATCCGATAATGCCGAATTGCCTAAATCCACGAAAACTGGTGAGGATGAGTGAGCCATAAGATAGAGCTGCAGCTGAGGCTGCTACCAATGTTGCTGGGAAAGTATATTTCAATGCGATTGCCAATGATCGAGGAACGCCTTTATTTTTTCTTCGCTCTTCAATATATCGTGCTAACAAAATGATTCCAAAATTAATCCCATTACCAATTACAATACTTGCCATAAAGGCTGTATTTGCATTGAGATAACCAATTTCAAAAAATCCAAGTCCAAATGTCCAGATCACACCAACCATCAAAGAAAAAATCAGTGAAGCCGTAGAAATTACTGATTTGAAATAGATCAGCATTGCTAATCCAACGAGTAAACAAACTACAATTGTAGATAAGGTTAAATCTTCAATTAGAGCTTCATGTTCTTCCAAAAGATCCTGAACTCCACCGGTAAAATGAATTTCTAAATCAGAACTGTAATTTTTCGGATTAAGACCTAAAATAATAGAATCAACGGTAGCTCTTAATCGTTTAGCAGAAGAAATTCCTCCTGCGTTGGCTGGAAGGTTCACCACGACTACACGGATTCGTTCATCAGCTGATGCATAGTATCCACCAGGAAAATGAGTATAGTTATCCGTTCGAGACGAGTATTTTCTTTGAAATAAATCAAAATTTAATTTTGGTTCTTTTAATGAAAGATTTTCAAGAAAAGTCAAAGGATTATAAAGTTGGCTTTCGTAATGAACTTTAGCTTTAATATAATTCTTAATTTTCAAGAGATCTTCATTATCAATAAAGAGTGCTCTTCTGGATTGGAAAAACTGAAGAATTGTATCAATTTTATATTCAACACTTGATACTATACTTTTAGGAACCTTCTCCAGTTGCAGCGCAAGATCATCAACCAATTTTTTACTGGCAATCTTATTGCTTGAAATAATAACAATTTCTAAATTATTGGTGGATTCTAATCTAGATTGAATGGAACTTAAATCCAATACACTTCTTGAGTCAGTGGGAAGTAGCTCTTCCAATTCCGTTCTTAGATTTGAGAATAATTTAAATGAATAAAATCCCATCAGCAGCGAACTTAGTAGTCCAAAGATTACGATTAAACCGGCATACTTGAGGACAGATTGCCTAATTATTTTTCCAGTTTTCATTTTCGGCCTTGGCGAACACTTCATCCAAAACCCCAACAGCATTATCAACTGTTGAAGTATCAATAGTCATTGCTGGCTGTATTCTAAAACTAGATGTATAAGCCATGGTAAGAAGCCCACGATTTAGGCATTCTGTAAAAATTTCTTTACAAAAGGCATTTGAAAGTGGTTCTTTTGTTTTTTTATTTTTTACAAATTCAATTCCCAGAAATAGTCCCCTACCCCTAGCTGCATCAACAAAGGAATACTTTTCTTGCAAGTTTTCAAGTTTGTTTAGAAAATATTTTCCCACTTCCTTCGAGTTTTCAACTAAACCTTCTTCTTCTATTATTTTTAATGAGCTATTAACTGCAGCTGATGCTAAGGGATTTCCTCCGTATGAACTGGATGAACCAGATGGATTTGCCCAGGGCTTTGATTGCATAATTTCTTCTGTAGAAAGAATACCAGATACCGGAAAACCTCCTCCAAATTGCTTACCTAAAGTTACAATATCTGGTTTCACTCCCGAGTGTTCAGATCCCCAAAACTTTCCAGTTCGCCCAAACCCAGTGATCATTTCATCCACAATCAATAGTGCGTTTAAACTTTTTGCAAGATCTTGAACAGCAGGTAAAAAATCATCCGGAGGAATTACATTTCCTGCGGTTCCTTGCATTGGCTCTACTACTATTGCCGCAATATCTCCTGAGCTATTCATTTTAATTTGTTTTTTTGCAAATTCCACACAAGCTAATCCGCAATTACTTGGATTTTTTTGAAATGGACATCGGTAACAATTTGCATAAGGAACGGCTAAACTTCCAGAAGCAAGTGGACCAAGATCTTTTTTAAATTCAGATCCCATTAAGGATAGTGCACCTAAAGTTTTTCCATGAAAACCGCCCCAAAAACTTACGAATTCATGTTTTTTGGTATAGGATTTTGCCAATCTTAAGGCACTCTCCACAGCCTCCGAACCACTGGAATAAAGCTGTAAACGATTCACTCCTGGCGCTGGTGAACTTTCAGAAATCCGCTCTAAGAGCTGCACTCGAGCCTTACTCGTAAAACTACCGATTGAGGTTTGAATCACTTGATCTTGAATACTTTTAACCCATTTAGGATGCGAGTGTCCTAAGCCATTGACACCAATTCCCCCAATGATATCGATCATCGTATTACCATCAACATCAGTAATCGTACTCCCTTGAGCATGATCAACTGCAATTCCTGCCATAATTGCAAAATTTTGTAAGCCCGGTGCTAAATATTGATTTTCCTTTTCTCGTAACATTCTACTTCGTGGACCAGGAATCTCTGTTTTCAAATTAATTTTTTGATTACGTGGTTGTGAAATGAATTGGTGAATCATGAGTGAACTCCTTTTTTTTATAAACAAAAAATCGATTCAACGGAAAATTATAAAATAACCCTACGCAAATCGAAATGGTCACTTGGGAAACTAAATAATAAAGACCAGCATATTCAGTCAGTGCATAAACTCCCGATGTATTTAAAATCAAACTACCTAGTGAAACGATTGCATACCTAAGTGCTTGCCAATGCAAAACTGATTTACTTGCCTCAAACGACCAATGTCGATTCATAAAAAAATTGGCAACTGATCCAAACGATGCACCCAACGCTACTCCATAGGGATAATATCGATGAAGCACTTCTACCCAGATCAACAAAACGGAATAATCGATGATCGTTGACACAAAAGAAGAAAGTTGAGATCTAAAAAAAGTTCGCCACATTTATTTTACCAATTTTGAAATGAAATATAATCGCCTTAATGCAGAAGCATTAGAAAGAATTGCCACTAACACTAAAGCAAAAATCATTGGATAGTTTTGATTCATGAGTGGAGATAAAATTGCTCCTAATGATAAATAGAATGCTCGCTCAGGTCTTCGCATAGTTCCTCGCGGAGGAGTCACTTGCAATGCTTCTGCTTTTGCTGTTGAATAGCTCACCATGAATGATCCTTGTAATGCCAAAAGCGTTAGCAGCAAAATGCCAATATATTCACGATAGAAGATGATTAATCCAGCAAAGAAAAATAACTCAACATAACGATCTATACTTGCATCCAGCACTTCACCTGAATTTGAAGCCACCCCTGTTTTTCTTGCAACCATTCCATCTACAGCATCAAAGATGGCGCAAAATGCAGAAAAAAAACCAGCAGATCCAAAGTGACCAAATGCCAGAGATATTCCAGCAATGAAACCAAAAATCAGTGATAGATATGAAATAGCATTTGGAGAGATCCTGAGAAAAATAAATAAATCACTCAAGGGCTGCAATCCCCAATATAACATTTCCATCATACCTTTACCGAGAAGTGGACTCCCACCCTGACGCTCCACACGTTCATAGTGGGAGCGTCCATGAAGAAATATTTTTACCGAATAAGCCAATGCAATGGAGAACATGATTGCAAAAAAACTAAAGGTATAAATTAAATCTAAATTCATATGGTGACTCTAGATTCACTTTCATTGATTCCGTAATAAGTGAGTCCTAAATGATTGATTAGTTCTTCTTCATTGATGAATCGTAATGTGTTTTCCATTTTCAACAATTGAACAGATAAATCATGCTCAGGTTTTAAGCCTTCTTGAGTGATCGGCATTTTAAAGTAGTAACTCAACCACTCTTGAATTCCACTCATCTGTGTTCTTCCTGCTAGATCCATAAATAATGCAAGATCAAGAACAATGGGTGCCGCTAAAATCGAATCACGACAAAGAAAATTTACCTTGATTTGCATTGGGTAACCTAACCATCCAAAGATATCAATGTTATCCCAACCTTCTTTGTTATCTCCACGAGGAGGATAATAATTAATCCTCACCACGTGGCTAATATTCCCGTACAAATCTGGATATAACTCTTTGGATAAAATATCGTTTAAAACACCCGTTTTTGTTAATTCTTTGGATTTGAAAGAATCTGGATCTTCTAGAACTTCTCCATCTCGATTACCCAAGATATTGGTTGAATACCAACCTGAAACACCTAATTGACGATTACGTAGA
>CANBTI010000031.1 GCA_947372355.1 Bdellovibrionales bacterium
CATCCCGTGAGGTTGATTGCTGAAGTTTTATTTTTTCTAAGTGGGAATGTTCTTTTGGTTTCTTTTGATTTAGGAAATAAAAATCGAGCAGTTCTGCAATCTTGTTTTTTAACGGCTTCAGGTGTTCCTTGTGCAATGACATTTCCGCCTTTAATGCCGGCATCGGGCCCAAGTTCAATGATCCAATCCGCATCTTCTAAAATTTTGGTTTCATGTTCCACCACAACTAAGGTATTTCCTTGATCACGCAATTCACGTAAAATATCAAGCAGCATGTTGATATCATGCGGATGCAAGCCGATAGTGGGTTCATCGAGTACATAGAGTGTTCCACAAAGCCCGTTGCCTAGATGGGTAGCAAGACTAATGCGTTGAAACTCACCGCCCGAGAGGGTGCGGGTCATTCGATTGAGGGTGAGATAAGAAACTCCTACGCGGCATAAAAAATCCAAGCGACGCTGGATTTGAGGATAGAGATCTTTCAAAAGAGCTTTTTCGTTCGCGCTTGGGTTCAGTTTTTCAAACCAAATTTTTAAATCTGAAATAGGAAGTTTGAGAAGATCGCCAATATTTTTATCTCGAACCTTGATTCGAAGTGCTGCTGGTTTTAAGCGTGAACCATTGCAGAGTGTGCATTCTGTAGGAT
This sequence comes from Bdellovibrionales bacterium, assembly GCA_947372355.1. Lineage (GTDB taxonomy): Bacteria > Bdellovibrionota > UBA1018 > UBA1018 > CAIMNF01 > CAIMNF01. The sequence continues at coordinate 647 of CANBTI010000031.1, forward strand.
GTTGATAACGTCGAATAAAAATACGAATGTGAAATTTGTATTTGTAATCTTCGAGCATGGTAAAGAATTCTTCCACATGATTCCAAACCAGTTTTTTCTGAGAAGGCGTTAAATCCGCATACGATTGAGTAGGACTAATTCCGTTTTTTTGGCAGAATTTTAAAAATGCTTTGTACTCATCTTTATTTGAAGGTTTATCCAGTGGATCGATCGCACCATTATTGAGTGCTTTTTTGGGATGTGGAATGATTTTGGCTTCACTTAAATCAAGAGTGTATCCAAAACCATTGCATTTTGAACAAGCTCCCAAAGGGCTATTGTATGAAAATAACTGTGGAGTAGGTAGTGGATAGCTTGTGTTGCAATCTAAACAAACAAAGCCTGTTTGGAAATCCCGAGTTTCCATTGAATCTAATTCAAGAAAACAAAGTTTCTCTTGGCCATAACGTAAAGTTTGTTCAAAGGAATCAGAAAAACGAGAAATGGCATCTGAATCTAGGTCGCCTAATTTTTTGAATTCTGAAAAATTAAAACGATCCATGAGTAAAAACAACTCAGCATTATGGAGTGATTCTAAGGAAAGCTTTTTGGGAAGTCCCTTTTCTTTTACTTCTTCTAAAACAATCCATTCTTTTGTTTTGTTCCAATAAATTCTTCTAAATCCTTGTTCTTGAAGAATGGCAAAATAACTTTCTAAAATGGTGACTGATTTACTTTTAGTTTCATTGCGAAAGGCGAGGGGAGCGAGGAGGGCGAATTTTTTCCCAATTCCATGTGCCAATATTTTATTTTTTAATAGTTCGCCTGATACTTCTAGAACAGGGGATCCACAATTTTCGCACGACATGGTTCCAAGTTTAGAGATGAAAATACGTAAGAAATCGAGCATCTCTGTTTGGGTGGCAACCGTGCTCCGGGAATTCATCACCGTATTTCGTTGTTCGAGCGCAATTGCTGGTGGAATGTTTTCAATGTGATCCAAAACAGGTTTTGGCATCTTATCTAAGAACTGACGAGTGTAGGTGGAAAGACTCTCCACATATCTTCGTTGTCCTTCTGCATAGAGAGTTTCAAAAGCGAGCGTGGATTTGCCACTGCCGGATAGTCCGGTCATCACCGTGAGTTTTTTTTGAGGAATCTCAATGTCGATGTTCTTCAGATTATTCTGACGAACTCCTCTTAATTTGATGGGTGGGTATGTGGGTTCCATAAACAGATGTATATAATTTATACAGGATAGAGGCGTTCACGTAACTGAAATTCACGGTCTATTGAAGCTTATTCATATTTGAGCGTTTTTGTCGGAATGGCACTTTCCTTGCTCTAATGGGCTTGTTATGAAAAACAAATACACTCAATGGTTTTGGTTTATCGGCGGTTTTGCTCTAGGATTCACATTGATCTCTATAGGTCATGCGGCATTACCTAAAAAGGTAGTGACATTGACTGAGCTTAAAGCCTCAAAAATTGGTACACCTGAATTGGAAAAAGACTTCTCTAAATTAACGAGTCTTGAATCCAGATATGCAGAATCTGCAGACCAACAAAAAAAGATCAAAACGGCAACCCTACGTAACGCACGCCGCGCACGTAATTAGTTTTAACTTTAAATTTAGGTAAAAAAGGAAATCATCATGAAAAATTTATTAGTTCTGGCATTACTTGGCTTTGGAAGTCTCGCGCAAGCTCAAGTTTCAGATTCTTCTGGTGATCAGTTCAGAGAATTTGAAGGTCGAGTGAGTGTTAATTCCGGTGAATCTAAAAACTTTACATTATTAGTGAATACCTATTTAAGAACAGATTCTTTTGGTGATCCTGAAATTGGTGGTCATGGATTTTACAATTATATGATTACGGGTTCAGTTTCTGAAGGAATGCAACGTTGTAATTTTGAAGTACTTCTGGATCAAGACAACGGAATTTCTCAACCGATGAATGAGATTTTAAAGAATAAAAGTGATCGTTCGGGTGTGATCAAACTTTGCTCGGGGCTCAGTGCTGAAATTTCATCAGTAAAATCATTGATGCTTGGGAACTCTCAAAACGTGGCACTAAAAGCTCCTGGGCTAGATAAAGCAATTGGAATTGGTATCCTTAAGTTTGAAGGATTAAAATCAGTTCCAGATCCAACGGATGATTATTAGGATTCAAGGCTCTCAGGATTTTTAAAGTATTCGCGAATACCCATCGCGATTTTAGAACCATGCAATCCATCCATATAGCGATGGTCAAATGTTCCGCACATTTTTAAATGTTTTTCTAAACGCACTTTTACAGTACCGTCATCATTTTTTTCATAAACGGGAGCATCGTAAATTGCTCCTACTGCAATAATGATGGGTACTCCCGCAGGTGGAAATAAAGCGGGCAGCGCGAAATCTAAACCCAAAGATCCCACATTGGTGATCATCATGCTTCCAAAAGCATTTTTAGGAATTCCCAGTAACGGACTCCAAAGATTTAAACCTGATAAAACAAATTGTAGAAATTTAACCATTGGTCTTTGAAGAATACCGGGAATGAATCCACTTGTTTTTTTAATTCCTCGGAATGCAGGATCATCTTTTCCGCGGATATTGTGTGCATCATGATTAAGTGCTTTTGCTACTTCTGAGAGTGGAATTTTATTCACGTTACGCACTACTCCCGTAGATAAATCCATTGATTTTTCTATGGCAATTTGAAATGCAACATCAATGGATTCGCGAGGATAAAATTGTCCCCAGCGAATTTCTGTATTGAGCTCAGGAAATTTCTCAATTGATTTGGCCCAAACTTTTCCAATAAAATGAGTGATCGTGATTCGCTGTTGAGATTTTTCTTTTTCAGCAGCAATAAATTCTAAAACTTTTTCAACATTCAAATCTAAGATGCAATAAATAGTAGGATCACCTTGTGACCCCCAACTTCCAATGGCTAATCTTCGAAAACGGGAAGACTTTAAAGCCTTCCCGAATTTCTTATTTCTTTGAAATGTTAAAAAATTCACTAGTAACGATAGTATTCTGGTTTGTAAGGGCCTGAAGAAGAAACACCCAAATACTCCGATTGATCTGGAGTGAGTACGTCGAGTTCAACGCCGATTTTAGCCAAATGTAAACGTGCTACTTTTTCATCCAAGTGTTTAGGAAGCATGTAAACTTTTTTCTCATACTTAGCGGTGTTCGCCCAAAGTTCAATCTGAGCCAATACTTGGTTGGTGAAAGAGTTACTCATCACGAAACTTGGATGCCCTGTTGCGCAACCCAAGTTTACTAAGCGTCCTTCAGCAAGGATGATCACTTGTTTTTTGTTTTCCAAAGTGTAGAGATCCACTTGTGGTTTCACCGTGTCTTTAGTGTGACCGTAGTTTTTATTTAACCAAGCCATGTCGATTTCGATATCGAAGTGACCAATGTTACAAACAATAGTTTTATCCTTCATTTTCAAGAAGTGACGATCTTTAATGATGCCCTTGCAACCAGTAGTGGTCACTACGATATCAGCAAGATGAATCACATTATCCATTTGCTTCACTTCGTAACCTTCCATTGCAGCTTGAAGAGCACAAATAGGATCAATTTCAGTCACGATCACGCGTGCGCCTGCACCTTTGAGTGATTCCGCAGAACCTTTACCTACATCGCCGAAACCAGCAACGACAGCAACTTTACCAGCGATCATTACATCCGTTGCACGACGAATTGCATCTACGCAAGATTCACGGCAGCCGTATTTGTTATCAAATTTTGATTTGGTGACAGAATCATTCACGTTGATGCATGGAACAGGAAGTTTGCCCTGTTTTTCAAGTTCATTCAAACGGTGAACACCTGTAGTTGTTTCTTCAGAAATTCCGCGAATCCCTTTGTAAAGTTCAGGGTAAGTATTCAAGATTAAGCCGGTTAAATCTCCGCCGTCATCTAAGATCATGTTCAATGGTTTTTTATCAGCACCGAAAAATACGGTTTGATCAATACACCACATGAAATCTTCTTCGGATTGGCCTTTCCAAGCATAAACTGGAATTCCTGCAGCAGCAATTGCAGCGGCAGCGTGATCTTGTGTAGAAAAAATATTACAAGAAGACCAAGTCACTTCTGCACCTAGTTCAACTAGTGTTTCGATCAAAACTGCAGTTTGGATTGTCATGTGTAAACAACCAGCAACGCGTGAACCTTTGAGTGGTTTAGATTTACCAAATTCAGCACGGAGTGACATCAAGCCTGGCATCTCTGCTTCAGCAAGAGTGATTTCTTTGCGTCCCCATTCAGCAAGTGAAATATCTTTCACTTTGTATTTAAGAACGGTGGTGCTGCCTTCGTAGTAACCTGTAGAATATCCAGTCATTTTCATTTCCTGATCCTTATTTTTATGAACGTTTAATTTGGTTCAGGCTAGCATCGAATTCATTTTGACTCAAGGAAAGGTAGGTGAATTTAGGACGGTATTGAAAATAGTTCACATTTTCTTGAACAAAGTTAAGTTTCTTAAATTAATGCGTTGCGAAATTCTGTTGAATAATCCTCGATTGTTCTCAATTGTTTTGAGATGATCTATAAGAATAAGTGAGGGTGTCTCTATGGGTAGAATTGTTACTTTAAAGATCTATTCGAGCATTATTGAAGCCGAGCTTGCGCATCAATTTTTAGCTGAAAATGAGATCAATACCACGATTCAGGTAGATAACATCGGAGGCATGCAGCCTTCCATGAATTTCACGGTCGGGGTGAAGCTCATGATCGATGAAAACGATCTCGAAAAAGCGCAAGAGCTCCTTCAGTTAGTAAAGTGATTATGCTAGTTTCAGGGCCATGGCACTTGAATATTCCAGCAAATCCGAACTCGGTTCAACCGCTCCTGCTTTTTCACTCCCTGGAGTAGATGGAAAACTTTACTCTCTTGATCACTTTAAAAACGCTAAAGGCTTACTCGTTGTTTTTATGTGTAACCATTGCCCTTACGTGATTGCAATTCATGAACGCCTCAATCAATTGGCCAAAGATTTTTCTTCAAAAGGAATTTCTGTCATTGGGATTAGCTCTAATGATCCAAATTACAAAGAAGCCGATAATTTTGAAAACATGAAACTTACTGCTAAAGATTGGGGTTTAGTGTTTCCCTATGTTTTTGATGAATCTCAAGAAGTTGCCAAAGCTTTTGATGCAGTTTGCACACCGGATCCCTATCTGTATGAAAATGTGAACGGAGAATTTATGCTTCGTTATCGCGGCAGGATCGATGATTCATGGAAAGATCATTCTTTAGTGAAGGAACAAAGTTTGCGGCTAGCGATGGAAGATATTGCTCATGGAAAAATTTCCACTCGTGAACAAATTCCATCCATGGGTTGCGGTATTAAATGGAAAGGGATGACTCCTAAAAAATGAGTGCGTTTAAAAATTTTAATCTATTCAGTTTGTCTTATACTTTACTCGTGATCATTTGGGGTGCTTATGTGCGCGCGAGTGGAAGTGGCGCGGGTTGTGGAGCTCATTGGCCTTTGTGTAATGGCGTAGTGTTACCCAATACTGAAACTACAAAAACACTAGTAGAATTTGCTCATCGCACTTCTAGTGGGTTGAATCTTGTTCTAGTAGTGATCGGTTATCTTTGGGCTCGAAAAATTTCACCTAAAGGATCTTGGATCCGGACCAGCGCTTTTTATTCCGTCGTGGCGATTTTCATGGAAGCCATTTTAGGAGCGGGATTAGTATTACTGAAGCTTGTGGAATTTGATCAATCGGTGGCTCGCGCGATTTCGATTTCACTTCATTTGGTGAATACTTTATTTCTTCTCACCACGCTCACCACGCTCACTTGGTATAGTTTTCATCAGGCAGATGGAATGAAAAAAGCTAAAAAGTGGATCTATCGTGATCGTTTTTTTCTTTTATGTTCAGGCGTTTTTATTTTGTTAGGGGTGAGTGGTGCGATCACCGCATTAGGGGATACTCTCTTCCCTGCCACTTCACTCTTGAGTGGAATGCAGCAAGATCTAGCTCACGATTCTCATTTTTTAGTGAAGCTTCGGGTGTTTCATCCGATCATCGCGATCAGTTGGATCTTACTCGTATTTATGTGGAGCAAGCGCTTTGAGAAGATTGAAACCGCAGGGATTCGAACGTTGCTGATTTTAGCGATCACCACTCAGTTTATTTTAGGGGTCTTGAATTGGGTATTGATGGCTCCGAACTGGATGCAGCTCATTCATTTACTCGTTGCTGATTTGGTTTTCATCACGTTTTGGATTTCCGCACACATTGATCGGGCTCATTTAAATGAAACTTGAAAAAGTAGTGAGTAAACCCCGCAAGGGATTATGGATTATCCTCTTCATCGCCGGACTCGCGATTGCCGGTGCCATGGCCACAAGTTATAATTTTGAAATCGTTCAAAATGTTAAGTTCGATAATGTTCCTTGGACAAAAATTGTTCTCGGTTCCCTTGGTTTCATTAGTATTATTGGAGCGCTCCTATTGTTTTTCATGCGATTATTGCGTGAAATGAGGGTGAGTCAGATTCAGGCCGATTTCCTAGATCGCATTAGTCATGAGCTTCGAACTCCACTTTCTACACTTTCTCTCGTTTCAGATTTATTGCGCGATTCGAATACCACTCCCGACGAAACCATGAAGTTATGGAAATCGCATGAATTAGAACTCACCCGCCTAAAAAGTGATGTGGAATTACTTCTTCAGGCCGGACATCTTCGCGAGAGTAAATTAAGAGTGAATGCTGAACCCGTTCAACTGGATCAATGGATGACAGAAAAATGGGATGAGTTTCAAAGTTTACTCGGAACGAATGCTGTTTTTAAAAAATCGGGTACACTTGGCAACGGTTGGGTTAGTTTAGATTCCAATTTATTTGAACTGATCTTTAGAAATATTTTGGATAATGCTCGTAAATTTTCAATTGATCATCCTGTGGTCGAAGTGAGATGCCAAACGTTTAAGAGTGGTTGGATCATCAGAAAAAACAGATGGCGCATTCAAGTCGTGGATCAGGGTTTAGGTTTTGAGCCTGAAAGCGGAGGTTTTCTTTTCAAACGATTTTCAAGAATTCCCATTCGTAGATCAGAATTAAAACCGATTTCTGTGCCTGGCACAGGATTGGGTCTTTATCTATCTGCGAGTGCTTCACGCGCGATGGGAATTACGCTCGAAGGTAAAAGTTTTGGTGAGGGTAAGGGAGCTCAATTTATTTTAGAGGGTAGTTTTACATGAGTTCCCGAATTTTACTCTTAGAAGATGAAGTGGTACTGGCCGATACGATTTTACTTTCTTTAAAAAAATTAGGATATGTATGTATGCACGCCAGTTCTCTAAAAGATGCGCGTGAACATTTAAAGAAAAATAGATTTGATATTTTGATTCTTGATCGTAATTTGCCCGATGGTGAAGGCACGCGTTTACTCAAAGATCCCAATCGCGGGGATGCTATGAGTTTAATTCTTTCTTCTAAATCGAGTGTGGCTGAAAAAGTCGAAGGATTAAATTATGGGGCAGATGATTATTTACCTAAGCCATTTTCATATCTTGAACTTTCAGCAAGATTGCAGGCTTTAGAACGCCGACGCCCAGTAGTGGAAATCTCTAAAGAGGTTTGGGTATCAGATGAATCAACGCTTTCGATCCAAACTCCTCGAGGAAAAATTGAACTCACGCCGCTTGAATTCAAGTTTCTCACTTATTTGATTGCGCGTAAAAATACGATCGTGAGTAAATCTCGATTACTGCATGAGGTTTGGGGATTTACATTTTTACCTAAAACCAGAACCGTGGATTATGTGATCACTAATCTTCGTAAAAGAATTGAAATAGAGCCTGAATCTCCCAAGCATTTACTCACCGTGCGCGGTGCAGGCGTGAAGTTCGTGCCATAGCGTCAGATGGCTCATCGCGTGAATGAGCGAATGATATATTATTCATGTACTGATGAATTTCATTCAAGTTAGGTTCAAAAAATGACGATTTGAATAGCATGAAAAATGCGTTCAATATTTTTGTTGTTACATTTGTTCTCTTATTCTCTAGCAGTGCTCTTGCCGGGCCTAGGGCTCTTGTTTATAACGGTGAAGGTGCTTGTCATGAGGATTGCGCAAAAGCGGCTTTTGATAGCGCCACGGCTGCCGGCTTTGATGCTGCCTATGTCGGTGATCAAGATTCTGATCCTAAAATTTTTGATGGTGCAGTGGTTTGGATGCAACCAGGTGGATATGCAAGCAGAGCAATGAATTCCATGAATGAACAACTCAAAAAAAATCTTAAAAATTTTATTCAAAACGGTGGCGGTTATGTTGGATTTTGCGCAGGTGCATTTGTCACTACAGCACAAGTAGGAACGACAAGAGTAAAAGGCTTGGGCATTGTTCCTGGCAACACAAAACTTTATGGCAGTGGTGTAAATATTTATAAAACGAACTGGATGGGTTCAGAGCGATATCTTTATTGGGAGGGTGGTCCTTATTTTAAGAATATGCCTTCTTCAGTGGAACAAACGGGCACTTATCCAAATGGAACCAATTCGGCGATTCGAACCACATTTGGTAAAGGTAGAATTTGGATCACTGGTTTACATCCTGAAGCTCCACAATGGTGGAAAGATGATTCTAAGCAGGCTGATCCTGATGGCGATGATCGCGATATCGTTGCATCAATGCTTCACTGGGTTACTGAAGCTCACTAACCACAGTTTCGCGTTCCGTGATCTCTTTGCAATTTTTCAGAACATAGGTATTTAGCGCCGAATCAGTAAGAACGCCTTCTGAGCCATTTTCTTTCACTTCAGATTTGGTCATCATCACAGAGATTTGTTGATCCGCTGGTGTTTGATTGATCGGTAAATTTCCAAGCTTCGCGATGTAAGTTCTTTCGCTCTCCTTAGAGGCAGCGTGATCAATTTGATAAATCGTATTTGTTTTCGTGTCGGAAGTGAGTGTGATTGCTTGGTCGGTCATGATCATGTCTGTAATGGGACCAGGAATGGGTTGATCGCCATCCAACTTTAGGAGGAGTGCTTCACATTTAACATTTTCAGCAAATGATTGTGATGGAAGAGCAAAAATCAGAAGCATGAACCACTGCTTTATCAATTTTTCCATGATGCGCAAGCTACCATGGTCGTTTACCTTTGTAAATACCTGATCATAAATGAGAACTATTGATGAAAACGATTGAAAAAATGGGGCTTTCTTGACAAAATACGGGTATGAAAATCATCAATTTATCACTTATTTTCGTTCTCACTTCCTTGATTGCATTTGCCGATCCATTGCCCTCTAAGCCGCCTGTTCCTGCTGATAATCCAATGAGTTTGGCTAAAGTGGAGTTAGGGAAAAAGCTGTTTTTTGATCCAAGGATGTCTAAAGATGGGAGTGTTTCCTGTAACTCTTGTCATAACGTGATGAGTGGTGGGGATGATCAAATGTCTACTTCTGTGGGTGTGAACGCTAAACATGGTGGGCGTTCTTCTCCTACGGTTTGGAATTCAGCTTTCATGTCAGTTCAGTTTTGGGATGGACGTGCAAAAAGTTTAGAAGAACAAGCAAAAGGACCCCTCACCAATCCCGTTGAGATGGCAATGGCAGATCACTCTGTAGTGGTGGCTCGTCTTCAAGCGATTCCTGGTTATTTAGAAGAATTTAAAAAAGCATTTCCAAAAGAAATTAAAACTGAAAAAGATATCACGATTGATCACTTTGCAAAAGCAGTGGCGAGTTATGAAAGAACTCTCATCACTCCGAATAGCGCTTATGATCTTTATATGAAGGGCAATAAAAAAACATTAAATGCTTCTGCTGTTCGCGGATTGGGCTTAGTTCAATCGGTGGGATGTACTTCATGTCACATGGGCGGAAATTTTGCGGGACCAACACTTCCAGAAGGAACCGGGTTTTTTCAAAAATTTCCTGTTTATCCAGGATCAGAATATGAAAAGAAATATGATCTGGTTAAAGACGGCGGAAAATTTGAAGTGACAAAATCCGTTGCCGATAAAGGTTTTTGGAGAGTTCCTACTTGGAGAAACATCGCTCTCACCGCACCTTACTTTCACAATGGATCGGTTAAAACTTTGCCTGAAGCAGTGAAAGTCATGGCTAAAACTCAACTCAATAAAGATCTTCCTGAAAATGAAGTGAGTGATATTGTGGCGTTCTTAGAAAGTTTAACTGGAAAATTCCCCGAACAAAAGATGCCAAGATTGCCAGCAACCGAAGGCAAAACTTTTTTCTAAGCTTCTAATTCTAATTTTTTAGCCGCTGCCAACACTCTCTTAAAACTAGATTGTTGGTAGCGTGCTTGAGCCTCAAGAAGATAAGTATTTAAATTAAACCCTTCCGGGGGAGCAAAAAATATATTCTTCACCATATCGTGTGCAACGATAAATACGCTAGAAAGTGGTGCAATATGGGCTGCAGTAACTCCACGCGGAAACCCCTTTCCATCGGGTAACTCATGATGTTGCTGGATGATGACATCCACATCGGGTGGAATCTCAGACATTTTTTTTACTTGTTCAGCAGCCACAAATGGATGATTTTTGAATGCTGTTAATTCTTTTTCGTTTAACCCTGTTGCTTTTGCCTCTGCAAGAGTTGAGCACGCTGCAAGTGCATGATCGCTTATTCCAAAATCATGTAAAAATGCTGCCAGTGATAACTTGAAAAAAGTGGCCTCAGAAGCCCATTCTAAATTGGTAGCGATCGAGCAGGAAATATAGCTCAACATGTAGGCATGATCGGTGATGTATTTACCTTTATGACTCTTCATTTTAGCCAACATTTTTTGCAAATTTGGTTTTTTATCCATGAAGGCCACCGTCATTTGAACATGCGATTTAGCCAGTTGTTGCACTTCTTCAGTGAAGCCAAGAACGTTAGTGAGTTCTTGTACTGATTCATAGGCAATCATGTTCATGGAAGAAAGTTGATCGTGAGTAGGCGGTTGATGCCTTTTAGTGAACTCATCGATTTGAGAAATGTATTTGTTAATAAAAGTTTTACAACTATCTTCACGCAAATACATGTATTCGATTTTTTTTTGCTCAGTATATTTAGTAAAATCAGCCGCATCAAAAACGTCGCCTGCGAGAAAGATTTTTAAATATTTAGTTTCTGAAAGCTTTGCATAAATATCAGCATGCAGGGGACTAGTTTCCAAAAGAATTGAAGTCTTGATTCTGCAAAATTTTAAATTTTCTGTTGGATCTGCTTGCTTTAATTTTTCAATCGATTCTTTGAGCTTAGAAGCAAGAGATCCACGATCAATTTTCTCGATGACTTTCCAGCCTAAAATTTGATCAGTATCATCAAGATCATCTAAACTGATAATACAGTTGATGGAACTTACTGATTTCTGGAATAAATTTAATTCTTTGGTATGCCCCGAACGGTAATCAGCAATGATCAAATTAATATCTTTTTTTTCATTGATTACTTTTTGTGCTTTAAAAAAATCAGTAGCTGTAGAAATTTCAACTCCACTTAACCCTTCTAATACAAAGGTAAGTTTATCGAGTAATGCCTGATTGTCTTCGATGAGTAATATTTTTAACATCTAATTCACTACTTAAATTTTACAACGTGATAAGTTTTTTTCCCTTTTCGAATAACGATCGCACTATTTGCAATGAGATGGGATGCCTTTACCACAAATGCTACATCCGTAATCCGTTCATTGTTAACGTAAACCCCACCTGCTGGAATTTCTTTTCGGGCAGCCCCTTTAGATTGGAATAGTCCTGATTTAACTAAGATATCAATCAACGGAAGATCTACGTTTAGTTCCTCTTGAGTGTATTCGGTTGTAGGAGTGTCTCCAAAAACTTCTTTTAGCGTTTGCGCATCTAGATCTTTAATTTCAGTTCCAAATAATGCTTTGGTAGCGGCTTCAGCGCGTTTTAGTGCTTCATCACCATGAACTAATCGAGTGAGTTCTTTTGCTAGTATAATTTGTGCTTCTTTTTTCTCAGGAGAATTTTTTACTTGTTCCGCAAGATTACGAATTTCAGCGATTGGTAAGAAAGTAAGGAAATTTAACCATTGAATCACTCGATCATCGGGTGATGAGATAAAAAACTGATAAAATTGATATGCAGAAGTTTTTTCAGCTGAAAGCCAAACCGTACCTTGTTCAGATTTACCAAATTTTTGGCCATCCGATTTTGTAATGAGCGGATGAGTTAATCCAAACGCATGATGATGCTCTTCTTTTGCGTCGCTTTCATGGGCTAGTTTTCTGCGAATGAGATCAGTACCCGAAGTAATATTTCCCCATTGATCAGAAGCACCAATTTGAATCGTGCAATTGTATTTTTGAAATAAGGAGTAGTAATCAAATGCTTGAAGTAGGGAATATGAAAACTCTGTGTAGGAAATTCCTTGATCGCGATCTTCCATGCGGGCGCGAACTGAATCTTTTCCCATCATGTGATTTACCGTGAAGTACTTTCCAACATCACGTAGAAAATCTAAAACATTCATGCCTGAGTAAAAATCATAATTATTCACCATGATGGCACTATTGGGTTTACCGGGAGTGAAGTCTAAAAATTTTTCGGCAACTGCTTTAATCCCTTTTAGATTATGGGCAACTTGCTCAGTGGTTTGCAAAGATCGCTCTTGGGCTTTGAAGCTTGGATCACCAATCATCCCAGTTGCTCCGCCGAGAACCACAATCGGACGGTGTCCTGCTTGTTGAAAACGACGAAGGGTAAGAAGAGGAAATAAACTTCCTACGTGTAGTGAGTCTGCAGTGGGATCAAATCCGCAATAGAGAGTGACCACCTGTCCTTTTTTATTTGCATCGTTCAAAAACGATTCAATACTGGGATCGGTAACTTGGTAAATGATCTCTCGATCTTTAAGCTCTTGAAATAAAGACATGAATTGATTGTAGTGTGAGGCGACACTCTTTTCAACATTGCTCTTTCAAACAAACGAAGATGGCTCACTGCAATAGGTTGATGTCACTTCTTTGATGATGATTACATGGACAGTAGAGATCATTCTCTGTAGAATTTGTAGATTAAGGGGGCCTTCAATTTGAGTTGTCGAATTCTCGTAGCGAATCAAGATTTAGAAATGGCTTCCATCATCGCTACTGAGCTGAAGAGCGAATCAGATGATATTGTATGCATTGGGGATGGGTTAAAATTAATCCAAAAGTTGAAGGCTGAAGATTTTCAATTGTTAATCATGGATTATGTTTTACCGGAGCTTGGTGGCATAGAATTACTGGCTCAAGTTCGTAAAGTTAAAAACTACGATCAATTAGCGATTTTAATTTTATCCACTCCTTTAGAAGACGTTTCGATTTCTGCAGCAATTGAAAAAGGTGCCCAAGATTTTTTATTTAAACCTTATCAACGCACCCAATTGATCAGCAGAGTTCATTCGCTTCGAGGCAGATTCATTCGCGAAGATGATGCAAAAGCTAAAAAAGAAGGACAGTACGCCTTCGGTAAGTTTCGTTTGAATGTACAAACTTCAGATTTTTATCAAGATGATGTTCGAACCCATTTAACACCAAGTGAATTTAAACTTTTAGAAGCACTCTTTCGTCGTCGAGGTACCATTCTCACTCGTGATCAATTGATTGAAGAAGTACAGGGGTCGGGCGTAGTGGTGGTGGATCGTGCGATTGATACTCATGTTTTTTCTCTCCGGAAAAAACTAGGTGAATTTGCAAATTTAATCGAGACCGTTCGTGGAATTGGTTATCGTATTAGTGCCCAATAATTTGGCATTTATTATGCAGCAATTTGTTCATGATGAGAGTGAACACGTTATTGTCTGCAATGAGTCTTCTATTTTCGGGATGCATCGGAGCCAATGCCGATAGTCCTTTGGATCAATCCCTTGTTGTTCCAGCAGAGCAATTGGGTCGCGCTTTCGGAATCATTTCCTCGCATGTTCGCCCTGCAGTGGTGAGTGTATTTTCTGAAAAAACGATCAAATATAGAATTCCAATTCGGCCTGGCGCATACAATGAGTACAAAATTCCTCAGATTGGTGCGGGTTCAGGAATGCTATTGGATCATCAGGGAAATATTTTAACTAATTATCACTTAGTGCAAAATGTGGATGAAATTCAAGTTGAATTCGAAGATCAAAAAAAGTGGAAAGCAAAACTCATCGGTAAAGATGAAAGAACCGATGTTGCGGTGATCCGTATTCAAGGTAAAGAAATTGAAAAATATCCCATCGTGGATTTAGGTGATTCTGATCGTGTTAAAGTGGGTGATCTTGTCATTGCAATCGGGGCTCCTTTCGGTTTGGCTCAAACGGTGACCCATGGAATTATCAGTGCAAAAGGCCGAGCCGAAGTTGGACTCGTTGAGTTTGAAGATTTTCTACAAACAGATGCACCCATTAACCCAGGAAATTCTGGCGGACCCTTGGTCAATACTAGAGGTGAAATCATTGGAATGAATAGTGCGATTGTTTCCGCTATTGGTCAATCCAACGGAGTTGGGTTTGCTATTCCAATTAACATGATCAAAACAATGCTTCCTAGCTTGACTAAAGGAGAAAAAATTAATCGTGGTGAATTGGGCGTGAGTGTTCAAAAAATAACTGAAGATTTAGCACATTTCTTTAGTTTAGATGAAGTGAAAGGTGTGATTGTTTCTCAGGTTCATCTCAATTCACCTGCAGAAAAAGCTGGAATAATGATAGAGGATGTCATCATCCGTTATGATGGAAAAAATATAAATGATGTTCGTAGTTTGAGAAATTTTGTGGCTGAAACTTTACCGGATACAAAAATTAAAGTTGAATTGATTCGAAATAAAAAAAATCTTACAGTCATCGTAACCATTGGAAAACAGTTTGAGGAGTCGCTGGAGAGAAATGATCAAAAAAAGGAGATGGGTGATTCAAAAGATCGACTTGGCATCACTGTTGTTACTTTAAATAAAAATCTTGCCGAAGTATATCAAACTTCCCAATCCAGTGGTGTGGTTGTCGTTGATTTTGACGAGGGGAGTCCCGCCTCACTTGCTGGTTTGAGAGAGGGCGATGTGATTGTTCAAATGAATCATCAAAATATTAAGAGTGCAGATGATTTTAAAAAATTATTATTGATGAATAAAACTGATCCATTGCTTCTATTGATTAAACGGCAAGAAGGCGCAATGTTTTTGAGCCTGCGGTTTGAATGACAAATGTAATTGGAAATTTTGTCTCGTTTTTTTTTGATCACCAATGATTTTCCAATTAAATCGATTACAAGAATTAAAAATATGGCATTGAGTTTGCAACTTATGGGATTGGCTACGAGAGCTGGAAAGGCAGGTGAATCTATGGGGAAAACTCAGAAGTGTTCTATCATATCTAAGATCGAAGCGAAGGTGGCATAATCGCCGCTATTGTCATTACTGAGGAGTAATGACGAATGATCAAACCAGTAATTTGTCATTCTCTTTGCCTGGCAGAGTTAATCTGCTGGGCAAAGTTTATATGTCAAAAGAATGTCGAAGCTCATCGTAGACCAAACTTTTAGTTTGCGAATCACTCTTTAAAGACCTTATGCTATGAACAGGAGAGCGCAAACATGGATCAGTTACGCAAAAGTTTCCTCATTTTATTTTTACTCATTAGTGCAAACGTTTCATTTGCTCAGAGTAATACTTCTCCTCCCACTTGTTTGGATCAAAGTGGAAAAATCTTAGCTGAAAATAATGCGCAAGTACTCCAGTGGAAAGAAACCACTGCAAATCAATTCTTATCACGTGCTCATGTTCAAGGTGTGGTGATGGATATTTATGCAGATCACAGCGGACATCATCATTTCTTAATTGATTTAGATTCGAATACAAATCACACACTCGAAGTGATTTATAATATCAGTTTCGGTGAATTGCCTCCAATGACGGTGGGGATGAAAATTGAAGCTTGTGGTGATTACATCACCTCCAATGCCCAAACCAATCAATATCCTGCATCACCTGCTGGTGCGATCATTCATTGGATTCATAAAAATCCAAATCCTAAAGGACATCGTTCAGGATATCTCATGATCAATGGTAAATTATTTGGTCAAGGCAACGGTCAAGGCGGTTAGTTCTTAATCATCATTCGCTTCTGGCCACCATTCATATCGATTAAGATAAATAGGCCAAGTATTCAGATAGCGAATGGATTGATCCCGTTTTTTTATAAAAGTATTCAGGATTGGTATTTTCAAATATAAAAATGCAAGACTCTCGACATCTCCTTCAGTGAGATAGCTTTTTCCAGGTGTTGGACTGGATGGAGTCCATTGTTCAAAAGTGCGGTCTGTGCACATCCAATTAGATAGAGTTTTTGAATCGAAAGACGGAGGGTTTGTTTTATGATGATAATGATTCATCCCTTTCCAAAGATTCTGAAAATAAGGATCTTGAGCTAAGGTTGCCTCAGGAGCTTTAGTCAGAGATTCGCATAGGAGTTCAGTTTTTCTGGCAAACAATTGAAGAGGTTGTTGAAAATAATTCATGAGTGAAAAAGGGTTGTATGCTCCAATTTTTTGATAATGTTTTTTCTCGTTTGGTTTTGCCATGGATTGAAAAAACTGATCGGATTCCACCAATACTTTAAAAAAACGACTAGTGATCTTATCTTTGGTGATATCCACTTGATCATTCAGCTTAAGGCCATCGCTTCTTTCTTGTTCATGCATGATTCCAGCAATGTGCATAAATTCATGTACTACCGCAGAATAAAAGCCATGATTTGCAAAATGATCAAACTCAGTTTTAATTGGATCTTGTTCACCCAAAAGAGAAAGAAGATGAAGAATGGAAGTGTTCGATTTTTCATCGAGGATAAAAAAATCTTCCATCAAGCGTATGGAAACTTTCGAGTTTATGCTTCCATTTTTTAGACGACCAATATCGGATGCCGCTAGATAGGATTGATTT
The DNA here is from genome assembly GCA_947372355.1 of Bdellovibrionales bacterium. Taxonomy (GTDB): domain Bacteria; phylum Bdellovibrionota; class UBA1018; order UBA1018; family CAIMNF01; genus CAIMNF01. The sequence goes on from CANBTI010000031.1 coordinate 17,534, forward strand.
TTAATCTTTGGGTAAGTGGTTCCAGAAAGGAAAATGACCACATCCGCATTCGGCAAAGTTGAGCAACTTTTAAATCCCGTGAAATGAATTCCTGTTTTTTCAATTGAAAATGAAGAGGTGACTGCAACTTCAATCAACTCTCGTTGATGATCCTGAAGGGAGAGTACCGTAACCTGATCTCTTCGTTCTTGAAGTAGTACTTTTTTATCATTCTCCTCCATGATGAGATAGATATTGGTACTTTCTAAATCTTTTGTGCTTTCTGCGAAACAAACTTGAAGTTCAGATTTTTTCCAAAGCGTTCCTTTTTCAATGTAACCACTGGTGGATGCGAAACTCGAAGCAGAGAAGAGGAACAGAATGCAGATAAAAGGATGAGAAAATCGCATTCGCGAATGGTAGCATGTTTTAGTATTGAGTTAAACAGTTAAGCTCTTTTCAATGGATTTCATTTAATAATACAATGCTGATTCAAACAATGAGCGATAGCCGGTTTGGTACCACATTGATTTGCAGATAAGCTCATGCTGGTAAGTTTTTCATGAACTTGATTGAACTCTAAGATTAGTTTTAAAAGCTTTTGTTCATCGGCATCTTTTGTGGAGTAAATGATAAAATCCTTATATTCTCCGCAAACTTTTGAACCAATACCAACTACCTTACATTGATCGTCAGTTTTACAAATACTTTCGCCCTGAACAGCCTGCATTTGCCCAGTGATCATATGAAGTTCGGTTTCAATCCCACTGATTAAAGCATCTCGGCTTTTCCAATCGTCAAAGTTTTTGGACTGATCACCCGATTGATAACGATGATAGGCGATTAAGGTGATTGCTGTAATGAGGATGAAAACAAAAATGATTTTAACTGTGCGATTAAACATAAATTCAATTACTGATTCGTTTTGTTGCCATCTATATCCATCATAACTTATTTGCTTTGAAATTAATCAAATTAACCACTTCATGCTTGCTCAGCTCCATTTTAATCGATTTCGGCTAATCATTCGACTGTTTCAGGATGTGTACATTCTGAAACAGTTTCGTTTCAGAACTCTTGACACAGTCGAAGGTCACGTCTATTGTCCACCTTGTGCAAAACATGGAAACCACCAAAGATAAATTGATCCAAAGAATTGACCCTATCAAGGTGATTGAATCTGCGTTTGTAATGAGAAAGAATAAAAACTTTCGTTACTCATTGAGAAGTTTTGCTAATGATTTAGGTATTTCTGCAGCTCAGCTCAGCAAGCTATTGAATAAAAAAGTTTTTCTCACCCGTCAGCAGGCATCGCGAATTGCAGTGGCGTTAGAGCTTCCTAAGGTTGAAATAGTATCTTTTATTCAAAGTGCGATTTTGGATGCTCCTTTAAATGCAAAAATTCCAAAACAATTAAGAGAAAAAACTAAAAAAGAAGTAGCCGGAAAAATTAAAAATGCTCTACCGATGACCAATTATTCAGTTGAAAGATTTAAGGCCATTTCGCAATGGTACCATTTGCCAATTTTAGAATTAACCTATTTAGAATCATTCAAAGCGGATGAATCATGGATATCAAATCAACTCGGTATTTCTGTGATTGAAGTAAGGGATGCGATTAACAGATTGATTGATCTTGGATTACTGGAGAAGTGTTCGAAGAAGGGGTTCCGTAAAACAACCAGCCATTTATTCATCAATAGCAATTCAGAACCAGAAATAAGAAAATACGAACGCAGCATGATTGAAAAAGGGCTATCTCGGCTAGAAAAGTTTTCTGAGTCAGATAAAAACAACCAGCTTTTTAATAGTATTACTTTTCCTACTTCAAAAAATAAAATACCGGAAGTTCGTTCAGCGATATTAGAGTTTCAAAAGAAGCTTTTAAAAATAATTCAAAATGATTCATTTGAAGAAGTTTATCAAATGAATTGCCAGCTTTTTCCGCTTACCAATACTAAAAAAAGGAGTATGAAATGAAACACTTAAATCTAATATTTTTATCAGCTGTTATAGGGATTGTTTTCTCACCCATTTGTTTTGGTCAAGGTTCACAAACCGGCGGAGGTGCTCAGCTCGAAAGCGCATTTCGCTTAAGAGGGATAGAATTGATCAGCTCGGTGGCGAATAGTCCGGCAGCTAATAATCAATGTTCTTATACTGTGATGAAAATTGGATTAGAGAGCACAAAGATTAGGGTAGTGGATACCTTAATTGATCCGAGCACCCATTTCCCGATCACAAACCAAAACCTTGATGCATGGACATCGCCCGGAGATATGCAGCTTTTAGAGCGATCATGGAGATTGTTTTTAAATTCATCTTACGTGCCAGCTCCTATGGGTAAAAGTGTTGATACTCTGATCCTGCACGAAATTTATCGCTCAACCGGTGTTTGCGACGATGAAAATTTTAAAATTTCAGATTCGGTATTAGAATTGATTCGAACTTCGGTTAAGTTAAGTAAAGAGTTTGATTTTAAGTACTCCCGTTATGGCGGAGATTATATTTTTAATCAGCAGCTTGATCATTTTACGGATTATTGTACAGGAGACTTTGTGGATGGAACGAAAATGGTTTGTTTAAGCTATTTGCGCTACACTGATAGTTCTCTGCAAATTAGCCTTACTCAAGGGACTTGGAAGCAAGTGCGCCGCGAAAGTTATTTGGATGAGCGAAAAGTATTGGGAACATATAGCTTGAACATCAATCAAACTAATTCGTTTAAAAACATGCTTCAAAACATGTCGCCAGATCTACCTTTTAAAATTATTATGGATTTACAAGCTGGAACCGCAGCCTATGGTTTTGATGCGAGTCGTTTGATTCCATTTGATAAATGATGGCGAACCCGGTAGGAGTCGGCTAAGCGCTCGTCGATTCATCCTGATTCTCCTCCGCCTACCCACTCACAAAATCTTTCCTCGCGTCACGCTCGGAAGCAGCCATGGGCTGCCCGATTTTGCTCTCTTCGACTTCAACCGTTTTCTCACTTTCATTTTTTCCCAATTCCCCATTTTTTTAAATGGAACGAGCCGAGCGAGCGAAGCGTACATAGAAGTACGTTGAATGAGTGAGGTAAGTGATCATGACAAAAAATGGGAAATTCGGAAATAAATGATGGCGAACCCGGTAGGAGTCGAACCTACGACCTACAGCTTCGGAAGCTGCCACTCTATCCAGCTGAGCTACGGGTTCTCAAAATCAGGACTTATTCTTACCGTAAACCAAGCTGGCGATGATTCCAACAAAAACGAATTGTAAAAAACCGAAACAAATCCAAGAAAGAGTAAGTGAGACTGGATAAGGAGCCACTGAATGCATCACAAAGTTTTTACCCATTTCTAGCCCGCCTAGCATTAGGCCATAGCGGACACCTTCCATGATTCCAGTACTTCTGTATCCTTGTGCAAAAATAAGGGAAAAGAAAAAAGAAATGATGAACTGGCCCAAAATCATATGCCCAAAGAAAGCGGGCATTTCACTTTCAGGTCTCCAAAGAGTGGCGCTTTCAAGGTATAAGTTTTTTAAAATGATGCCATGAATAACAAAGTCACTAAAAAGAATCGCTAAAAAGACTATAAATGTGCAGATCATTAATTTCTTAAAATTCATGCACTAAAATTAAATGAAGTAGGGCGTAGTTGTCTATTTAAAGTGCTCATTAAAGCACTAAGCCAAGCTGATTAATAATAATCGGGAGTGAGGCTCTAGGGCCGTTAATGTAACTGGTTCTTGAAGTTCACTGGATAAAGTACTGCCTTCATTGAGTTTTCCTGAGGGTGTGTTGAAGCTTCCGTTGAGGCAAAACGCAAAATTCCATTTACCTTCTGCTAGCCACTGATAACTTTCTTGAGCAGGGATATTTTCTATTTGAACAAGTGGCTCCACTTCGCCCCGGCGCAAGAAAATACTAAAATCGGTAATCGCACCATTAATCAACTCACATTTACTGTGAATATCACCAGGAAACTCATAAGGCTCTAGAGCTGGGAGATCTACAGAATCTTCATCTCCCCCTTCTTCAAATTGATGAATGAGTTTGATCCCAGCTCCCTTTAAAACAATCAGCATACGATCGTGATTGGGAAATAATGAAAATGGAGAGGCTTTTTCAATTCTCGCTGAGCTCAGTCGCCATAAAAAGTTAGCCTGACTCAATACCGCGGTTGGAGGATAAATTGCTATTTCATCTGTAAAACCAAGCCCATTTTTCCAAGTGGATCTCTTATAGTTTTCTTTGGAGATAATCTTTAACGCAGATGGAGCATTCATGAAGCTTAATTTACCATATTAAATATGAGAAAGGATGTTTTTTTGACATAAGCTTAGTGATTCATGGAAGTTTTAGTTATCAATTTTATCATTAAAAAGGGATAATATTTAGGTGAATCAAACTCCACTTAAGGTTGTTTATGTAGATGATGAGATCGATCTTTGTGAGATGTTCTCAGATTTATTTTCGTCTCCAGAAACCGAGATTAAAACTTATATTGATCCACAACTTGCAATCGATGAGATTAGCTCGAATCCACCGGATTTAATTTTTTTAGATTATCGATTACCAGGGATTACTGGAGATGAGGTCGCTAAAAGACTAAATAATAGCATTCCCAAGATTTTAATCACCGGTGATGCATCCATTAAAACGGAATATAGTTTTAATAAAATTTACACCAAGCCTTATGAATTTAATGACATGCGGGAATTTATAAAGCAGTTTTACGCTACTTTGCGATTATCTCGAATATGATCTAAATAAGTGGATGCGTGAGCATTGAGTGCCGTTTTAAGCATCTCTTGGGCCTTATCGTGAACTGCCTTTTGAAATTCAGGGCTATTGCTAAAATTCTCTACTGCTTTTTTGAAAAGCTCCATCGCAATTTCGCTGGCCATTTGCTCTAATCCCAACTCTTGTTTAAATTTCATTTCATGCACTTGATGTTTATCCTTTTTCATCCCTTTTTTCATTTCTTCAGAGATGATTCCATAAGCTTCTATCCAGCTGTTTTTTAACTCGTTTGTCCATTGTTCATCAAAAAAATATTCAAAGGTTGCAATGAGTGATTCTCCAACCCAAGCAAAATGCTCATCTGTTGTTCCGTGTTTTAAATGACGTGTTCCCATTTTCTGTAAGTAATCAGTGAGATGTTCTCCATCTTCAATGAATTCAACAATATGAGAAAGGCTTGCGATGAGTGCTTTTTTTTGTTGCTCCATGTTTACTTTTTTAAAAAGCTCTTTAGATTGAGGATAGCGATTAAAAAGCACTTCATAGAAATGATTAACAAAATCATTTGCATGGGGTTTTACTGCTTCAAAGGATTCTTTAATTAAAGGGATGTTAATACTCATGAAACCTTATCGTTATCTCAAGGAATTTCTTTAGAAATTTATAAAGTAAAATGAACTTAAGCTAGCCAAACTTTATAGACGCGGTGGCTTGTTTTTGCCTCAAATAATACTTGTGCAGTAAATTGAGATTGAATCACTTTTTGGATGATTGGAGCTAACACAATACCGCTATTTTTGATGTTCGCTAATGCTTGATCAGGCATTAAAGCTTCCAGATCGATCACTGATCGGGAGGGGAACTCCATGTAAGCAATTTCCTTATTGTTATCTGTAATCCTGATGAAAAGCCGCGTTTTTGATTCATTCTCTTCAATCTGTTGATTGAAGTTTGGTTGCAATGTTTTTAGAGCATGAATCCACCCTGTTAATCCACGAATAAATAGTAAAAACCACGGAGGACCACCAGTTCTAAAATTCCACTTTTGACTACCCAGTAAATCGTTCACTCTTTGTTGCAGATTCCAATTTAATGGGTTCCAATTTTCGCCCATTCTTACTGGTTCAAAAAGGATTTCACTCAATTCTTTTAATGAACTCTCAATTGGATTTAATTTTTCAACATTAAAACCTAAAGAAATAAATTCTCTTAAATATTCAGATGGATTTCCCATTTTCAATTCAGATAGTTTTTGGAGTGATGTTCTAATTTCATTAGAAATTTTAAGAGTTGCTCCAAAATCGTAAATAACGATCTGCTTAGTTTCTTTTCTAAATCCCCAGTTTTTTTCATGTAAATCGGTATGAATCAAACCGTAATTTAGTAAACCATTCATAAAAAAATCTTTAAATGTCTTTGAGTAAAAAATTTTATCTTGATTTGAAAAATCATTGCATGCAGACAATGAAATCGATGGTTCAAAAGATTGAACCAAAAGAGAAGGGGTGCAGTAGTTTAAATAAACCTCAGGAATAATAAATCTTTGATCTTTCGAATATGTATTTTTAAAATGAATCTGTGAATTGGCCTCCATTAAATAATTGATCTCTTCTTTAAAAAAATCTTGTAGGAAGTTTCCATACTCCAGAGTGTTAATTTTAAATTCTTCAGGAGATGGTGCATGATTAAAAACACCAAGCATCATTTCTAATTGTTCTTTGATTTCGTTTTCGATTCCCGGGTATCGAATTTTTATTGCTATTTCAGAACCATTCTTTAATTGGGCTCGATGCACTTGTCCAAGTGAGGCAGTATAAGCAATTTCGTCGATATACTCTATTTGACTTGCAAGGCTTGGAGATTGCGTTTCTAGGTGATGTTTGACCCATTCTAAAGGGATGGATTCAAGTGTAGTTTGCTTTGATGGAACTTGTTCAAAACGCATCATGAGTATTTGACTCATTTTTGCAGGAATACCAGGCATTTGACTCAGTTCTTTAATTAAGTAGCGCTGGCTAGCAAGTTTATTTACTTTTCCAAGTGCAAAAGTGGTGATCCCAATTTTTGAAAAATGAACTGCTTTACCGAACTTTGAAAAAATCATAAAAAGTTAAAAATCATTTCTTACGGTAAGCGATTGCTCCCTCAAGATTAGTTTGTTCTAAAGTAGTGGTAAGACCTAGTGCGCTTTCACTAGCTCCTAAAATCAAGTAACCTCCTGGTAAGAGACATCTTTCAAGTTTTTCAATAATCGCCTTTTTACGGGCTTGATCCTGATAAATTAAAACATATCGACAAAGAATCAAGTTAAACATTCCCATTCCAAGAAAGGGCTCTAATAAATTTTGCTTTTTAAAATGCAATAAATTTTTAATTTCTGATTTTAAACTCCAAAAATTATCATCACTCTTAGTGAAGTTCTGAATCATACGTTGTGCCGAGAGACCTCGTTGGATTTCTAACTGAGAATATTTAGCTTCATTACATCTTTTTAAAGCGTGATCAGCAATATCCGTTCCGATGATTTCAAACCTAGGAGAGGTGGGGTGCAATTTATTAAACTCATGCACGAGCATTCCCATTGAATAGGGTTCTTGTCCAAAACTTGAAGCAGCACACCAAATACGAAATAAAGAAGGCTTGGGTGTGGCAGTGAGAATCTGAGGAAGGATTTTACTTTCTATGGATTGAAACACCTTTGGATCACGAAAAAATGAAGTTTCATTATTGGTAGCAATATCAAGTAGGTATTGCTTGAAATCACCGTAAATTCCTTCTTTAATTGATTTATCATAAACATCGGTAGAGGATTTTAGTCCTAAATAATGTGCGATTTTTTCAATTCTTTGTTCAAGTTGAAAATAATTGGAAACACTATAAACAATACCAATTTCTTTTTCAATGTAATCAGCGAAAAACTTAAGTTGGGGATCTGTTAAACTCATGTTTTCTCGTTACCCCAGCACGGACTGAATTTTTTCGATGATGATATCTGGCGTAAAAGGTTTAAGGATATATTCTTTTGCACCCTTTTCCAGCATCACGGAGATGTCGTTTAAATCATTTTTTGAAGTGATCATGATTACTGGAATTGAGATCTTTTGGGCAATCATTTGATCAAAGGTTTCAGGGCCAGTCATTCCAGGCATCTCCCAATCCAGTAAAACCAAAGAAAATTTCTCTGGGTTTTGTTTAATGGTGTCAATACCATCCTTGCCATTATATGCGTGGGTTAATTTGTAGTTTGTACCTTCAAGACAATGCTCAATAAAAGCATGTACTGCTTTTGAATCGTCTATTGATAAGATTTCGTTGATGGGATTCATAATAATTCCAGATCAAATTTAATCATTTCTAAAGATGATGAGATCATTTCAAATGATTTTTTTAGTTCAGGTTGCTCAAATAGATCAGCCTCCAGTGCACCTTGTTCCATTTTTCCAGATAGATCCCAAAGAAATTCAGCACCCTTCTGGCAAACTTCTCCAGTTTTAACAATAGTGTCTGGATTGATCTTACCAATCGATGCATTCATGATGAGTTCAATTACTGATTCCATAATTGCAATTAAACTTTCAGATTGGGTGACCGCTGCAAATCGTGCGGCACCTTTCAATATATGTAAAATATCTTTTGCTGTTTGAAGAGGGGATAAAGAAACATCACCAGCTTTCATTAAATTTAGTGAACTGAAGAGAGTTTGTTTCCTTTCTTCGTTTAATACTTCGCAAAAGTGTGAATGATCAATAATGTTTGCAGAAATTGGAGTTTCTACTGAAGGTGCGGTGACTTGTACATCATTAATTTCAGCAAGAAAGTCATCTAGAGCGTGGGTGATTGATTCTAATGGAATTGAAGTCATTTCAATTAAAATTTGTCCTAGAGGCATACGAAGAGAGCTGATGTGTTTTTCTACATCTTGATGGAATTCATTATTCCAAATGTTCAATTCGCGTGCAGCTTCTATAAATCCAGTTTTGCTCGCGTGTTGGATTTTAAAGATTGATAAAATTTGCTCAGGACTAATTATTTTTTTTTCAAAAGCAACTTCAGCTACAGAAGGAAGCATTGCATTTTGTTTAATCAATGCTGCTACCAACTGTGAGGCGGTAACAATCTTTTTTTCTACTAAGTATTCTCCAAATAATTTCATACAAATATTCTCCTACGAAGTCATTCTCTTTAATGTTTTCTGGATCTGTTGAAGATCACTCATTCCATCGTGTATGTTTGAGCTAAAAATAGCCCCAGGCATTCCAAAAACTACGCAACTCTCTTTATTTTGAATTAAAACACCACCGGAAGCTTTTTTAATCGCCTTTGCACCTACTAAGCCATCTTCACCCATTCCAGTTAAGACGATAGCCATCGTTCGTGTACCATAAATTTCTGCGGCAGATTCAAAAAGAGTATCTACAGCAGGGCGTACTGAGTTTCTAGGTGGATTTTGATCTAAATGAATGACTATTTGATTTTGAATATTTTTTAGAGACATATGAAAATTTCCAGGCGCCACATAGATATGGTTCTTTTTTAAAGGTTCACCATGGATTGCTTCAGAAGCTTCTATTCCAGAAGTGGCCATGATTCGCTTGGCGAGTGATGCAGTAAAAACTGGAGGCATATGTTGTGCAATTAAGATTGGTATTCTTAATGGATTTGTTAATCCTGTAAGAATTTGTTCAAGAGCAGGAGGACCTCCTGTTGAAGAACCAATGACAATGACTCCTGGAATAAAGGTATCAATGTCTTTTTTTGTATAAAGTGCCTGTGAAGGCATTGTTAAAGGATTAAGGGAAGGAGTAGTGATACTTTTCAAAGATGAAGAATTGTTAAATTGCAAAATTTTCGGAAGTAATTCTTCCCTAATTCTAGTTGCGGCATTTTCAAAAGTGGCATTATCGCCCTGTGGTTTTGCCACAAAATCATCAGCTCCGGCTTTTAATGCTTCCAGTGTTGCTTCTGATCCGCGAGTGGTTTGAGAAGAAAAAACTATTATTTTAACAGGAAATTTTGCTTTTTTTATTTCTTTGATCGTTTCTAACCCAGACATTTCTGGCATTTCCATATCTAAAGTAATTAAATCAACTCCTGAGGTTTGAGAAAGTTTTTGAAGTGCAATTTTTCCGTTATTGGCAGCTCCAACAACCTCAATCAAGGCAGACCCTTCCAGGGCTGCCTTGATTTGAGATCGAAAA
>CANBTI010000032.1 GCA_947372355.1 Bdellovibrionales bacterium
TTATTTCTTGAGGACGCACAGAGATTTGAGAAGTGGTATCTTTCTTACCGCAACTTAAATTTAAAAATATAAAAGAAAACAAAATTAAATATTTCATCATATTTTTAAAAGAAAACGGTTCCTTGTAATTGAATGACGGGTTCTGCGATTGCATTTTTACCTACGATGGGAAGCCCCAATCCTAGTTCCGCTTCAGCAGGAATGAGGAAACCACCTGCTAAAAAGCTTTGAATCGTATTTAAATCAATAGATGCATAAGTGGTGAAAAGAGATGATCCAGTTTTTGCTTCAGCATTGCGATAAACCTGAGAATCAAATTCACTTCCAAAAAACTTATCTTGAAATCTTTGCTGCCAATCCACCCCTAAGTTTAATCCTATCAATTTAGGAAAAGGATAACGGACTTGTAATTGTGAACGATAACTCATGCCACCCGTTACCCAAACACTAGGATCTTGAAGTTCATTGAGTTGATCTGATTCGTCCTTTGGTAAACATCTTCCTTGTTGCGATGGAAATAAATAGGTTGCGGAAGCAGAGGTGTTTAATTGAAGTACTTCAAAAATTCTTTTTTGAGCAGAGTATTTAGTTCCAAAACCTAAACGTGAATCTCCCGCCCTCAATCCGTACAAATCGCGTAAATCCTTAGCACTGGAAGTGGGAAGGATGAAAAAAGGCTGAACTTGTGATTTAAAATCAGAAGTATTTACCAAAACCTTCACCAAATTGACTTGAAGATCTCCAATATAAGTTTTATTGAGTGCAGAATTCCAATCGTAATTACTCTTATAAAGCTTATTTTCCAAACTGGTATTCAAAGCCGTATCAAACTCACGGGCTATGGAAGTTTGATCTGTATTTTTAAGTTGATTTAAAAAACCAACCGATTGAGCACTTTGTTGAAACTGATAGCGAGCGTTTATTTTAAATTCGATCACAGGAAGAGCAAAATAAATCCCTAGATCATCTCGAATTCCATATCCCAGCAAGGGTACTCTACCCGAAACAGTTCCTGTGACAGAGCCACTCACCTCTCCAGCCGAATCTGAAAGCGCAACTCCATTAGCCATGAATAATCCTGCTAATTGATTTCCACGGATCGGTTCTTCATTGGTAATTTTTTGAAAAGTAATGTTTTGATTAAAGTTCTGAGAAAGTGATTCCTTACTTCCACCACGATTATACATTTGATCAATCGATGTTTGTACACTCACCATTGAGACCAGGAATCTACCACGAGGCAAAGTACCCACTTGCTCGCGCACCACCGACGACATCACTTGCGCATGAACTGGAATAGTGAATAATAATGCAATTAAAACGTGAACAAAAATCATTCTCTAATACTGTCTAATAGTTTCTGAGCTTCTGCTTTATCTTTTAAGGTTTCAGGAAGCAGACTGAGAAGGGGTTGATCTGGATAAGGATTAAAACTACTATTATCTGAAGCCAATAGATTAGTTAATACCTTGATTGCTTCATCTGATTTTCCATTTGCATCTAGAATTTTTGCGAATGCCAAATGATTCATAGAAAAGACCGGAGCCTTTGAGTAAGCCTCTCTCAACATTTTTTCTGCTAACATTTTATCCCCACCCACAATTCTTGGCATTTGGGTGTGCATCATTCCAAGCACTCTCATCGCTCCGTAGAAGTGAACAGTTGGATCAATTTTGATCGAGGTTTGAAGTAAATCTTGAAGATTGCCTAAAACTCTAAACATATGAGTGGGGATCAAAGCCCCGCGATCTTTTTGAATAGCATCAAAACTAGTAAAACAAGCTTTCCAATAAAAGTAATCGGCACTTGATCCAAAATCATTTTTAAAAGAATCAATCAAGTTGAGTGCTTTTTGAATCCCTGTTACTTCGGAATCAGTTTTTGGTAAATCATTAATCACCGCAGAAAGAGCAATGAACATTTTTTGATAAATTTGTTTTTGAATGGATAGATCTTTTTGATCTGTCAGCAATGCCTGATAACAATCAACAGCGCTCAAAGAATCCGTTCCCCGATTTGCATAAAGTGCATCGCATGCCTGTGTATCTAATACTGCCGCAGAAGCCTGATTCATGATTAAAACTACCCCTAAAATCCACCCTTTTTTCATGGCAGATCAATACCTGAAACCATGCGCTATAGCAACGAAATATAGGCTCAAAAAAAACTTGGATTTAACCTAGATTAAAGATCAAAAAGGCATGCTATCTTGATTATATGGCAGCTTTTAAAAAATTCGACCAGAGACTTGGAAAAGAGGCCCTATCTCAACTTCCCACTCTGCCCGGCGTTTATCGATTTTTTAATGTATCGGGTGAGTTGATTTACATTGGTAAAGCCAAAAATTTACGCCGCCGAATCTCTCAATATCGAAATGCGAAACGCTGTAAGGCTCATGCAAAAATGAAAAAGATTGTAGCTGAAGCAATTCGTCTAGAACACGAAGTTTGCGAAAGTGAAATTCACGCTTTGAAATTAGAAAATGAACTCATTCAAAAACATCGCCCAAAATGGAATGTAGCTGGAGCTTTTTATTTTTTGTATCCAATGATTGGGATTAGAACAAACAAAGAAGGACATCTTTTTTTCTGCTACACTACCTCTCCTGAAAAACATCCACTTTTTGAATTTCATGGAGCATTTCGCTCTAGAGAAAGAACCAGAGAAGGTTTTTTTGCCCTGATTGAACTTTTAAGATTCATCGGACACTTCATTCCACGCAATCATTTGGTGAAAGAAGGACTTTTTACCAAACCACAAAAATATGAATACATTTATGGCTTTAGGCAAATTCCAACTGAATGGTCTCTAAAGTTAACTTCATTTTTTCAAGGTCAAGATTTCAGTGCGATTGAAGATCTTTCTCTTTTGTTACTGGATAAACCCAGTGCCATTGCAAAGAGTTCAGAAACCCAAAAACAATTAAGAGAGATTCGATTATTTTGGCGACATGAAATTTTAAGATTAAAAAAAGCGCGAGAACACTCAAAATGGAATCATTATCCTGTTTCACAAAAAGATCGAGATCTTCTCTTCATTTCTTATTTAAGTGGCTAATCATCATCGTCATCTTTATCGCCTGAAGTTTCACCAACAGCTGAAATCGCGCCACTTCTCAATTCATCGTGACGAATGAGCCCGCCGAGATGGGCCGTATTGGCTAACATTCCAAAAGTAACGATCGAAAGTCCAAGAGCAGCCATCATTGATTTACTCTCCAGATTTTCTCGTTTCATTTTACCTAGAGCAAGAGTTAAGGCAGCAACTCCACCAACGATGCAAGTAAAGATTAAACTTAGTTCTGCTGATTCTTCATGCGCATGGATTAAAGCTTCGGTAACCCCTGCTTTATGTTCCACAATTTCTTCAGCTGGCTCTCCACTCAGATAAGCAGGAGCTACGGTAATCGCAGCAAAAACCAAGACCACTAATGCGGTTCTTTTCACCACTAACTGTTTTAAAAAAATTCCAGTAACTAATATAAAAAAACCAATCAATACCCCTACTACCGGTAAATGATTTACAGCAAGATGCAATTGCGCAGCGTTAAACATAATAGATTCTCCTTATAAATTTTATTGCATAAGGATTTAGTTTTTAACATCCGTCAAATGACTCAAAACTTTAGTTTAAGTCATTTGGTGGATCAAACTTCATACATTATAAATAAAAGTGACTCATGAGCCAGATTGTATCCATGGATGTACTAGCAGTTTGAGTGCCAGATTTAGAACCATTGATAATTTTTTCATAAGCAACATTGAATTCAAAGTGAGTTCTTGGAAAAAACTGGAACCCGCCACCATAAACTTGTGTGGTGAGATCTGCGGAAGATGGGACATTTGACGTTCCATACTCTTGCATTCCATAGAGCCATAATCCTTCAATCAATTCATAAGAGAGTTTCTGAGTGGTAGCAATTCCATGATCGCTATCCTTATAGGATTTCACATCAATCTCAGTTGAACCAAAAAGTTTTTCCGTGATTCCAGCAATCGCAAAACCTCCTAAAAGCCAACGAGAAGACACATCTTTTTTACCGTACCAAGTATTGAGTCCAACTTTTACCTTTTCTGAAAATAAATAAGCACCTTGAATCGCAAATCCTTGATCTTGGTCTAGCGATTTATCATCAGGACGTCCAAAAACACCTGTACCAAACCAATTCCAACGATCAGAGATGTAACTTGCTTCTAGATTGTAACTTTCAAAATTATATCCTAACTCCAGTGGATCACGCGTAAGCGTAATGTGATCAGGAGTGGTGATTCCATAGGCAGGAATGAATTTTCCACCTCGAAGGTGAACTTCGTCGTTGATTTCATACATAAGGTAATGGTTACGAGATTGAAATTCTACTTCTTTACCGGGAGCATCTTGAGAAACACCTGCAGCGGCAACGATGGTCCACTTATCCTTAACGGCAGCTGCTTGAAAATCAGCTTGCATTAAAAGAGTTTGTCCAGAAATGGAACGCGGACTATTTACATAGTAATAAACGCTACGTACATCTCCACCCAGTTTTAACCATTTTTGAATCGGAGTTTCACCCATCACACCGTAAAGAAATTGTTCTTCTGTCGATTTTTCATCTGGATTTTTCCAAACGGCGATTTCTTCTTTTGAAAGCTTTCTTCCATAATCATTTAAGATTCCCCCGCCATTTAAACTGATGTGGCAACTATTACAATTCACGTAACCAGTTCTGGCCATTTCGGGGTAAGCAAATGCTTGTTGAGAAAATAACAATGTAATTAAAACTGACAAGATAGAAAAGTTCATAGGTAAAAAACTTCTACCAAAAATAATAGGATTCGTAATCTAATTATTTAACACTATCGCCAGAAACTGCTACACGCACTTCGTTATTAATCTTCATGCCGGCAAATTCTGGAGGCTGAATATTGAAATCTGTGAGCTGAATATTGAAACTGGATTCAAATTTGGCTTTTTTATCAGAAAAATCAAAAGTCATTTCACCTTGAACTTCTTTTTCCACACCATGAAACTTCAATACACCCGTGAATTTAGTTTTTTCGCTTGTTTTAACTTGAAATGGTTTCAAAGTGATTTCTGCCGTAGGATACTTCTCAACTTCAAAAACCTTATTCTTAGTGTGAGAATCTCTTAAGCTTAATCCGGAGCTAAAATCAGCCATATTCACTGTAAAATGACCTGAAACTTCACCATTATTTTTGTTAAATGTTCCTTTGAGTGAGTCTGCAGAACCGTGGATTTTTAGCATGCTCGGTTTACCAATGGCATAAAAATCAATTTTCCCTGATGAGGCTTGAAACGCCTCCACTGGAACTTGATTAATGGCAAAGGATGAACTTCCACTTAAAAACATTATTAAAACGAACCATATATTATGTGTGTATTTCATTATTTAATTGCTCCATTTTGAATCCAGGTTTTAATCACGGCTACTTCTTCAGCAGTAACAGGATTACGATGCCTTGGTGGCATTGTACCTCCTGAAACCTCAATATAAACAGTACTATTATTTGGATTTCCAGCTTTAATTAATGATGAATTTGCCATCATAGTTTCATAGTTATCCAAGGGTAACTTTTTCTCTGATGCTCCCGCACTGTGACAAGATAAACATTTTGGAACAAAAATATTTGCTCGAATACTGGTATAAGTCGCAACTAACACAGATGGAGTTGGAGTAACTATTGGTGTAGCCGTAGCAACAGGCGTAGGTGATGCATGTGGAGTTGAAGTGGGAGAAGGCGTTGGAACCTCACTAGCAAACTCAGGAGCACCATTTTTGATCCAGTCCGATACGAGTTTGATTTGATTTGATGGAAGTGATCCATCCGGCGGCATGGTTTGACCAACCACTTCATTTTGAACTAGTCCCAAGTTTGCTTTTACGTTCACAAATGAATCCAATATAATTGAACCTTTATGAACTGATTGATTATGACACTCAATACAATTGGGTTTAAGGACCAATTCATTGACCTCTTTATACCCGATCTGATCGATGCTGTATGTATACGCACTACTCTCAGGTGCCACATCTTTCAGATGAGTAAATCCGCAAGAGTTTAAAATGAGAAGTGAAGCGATTAAAGCGAATGTAAGATGTTGGTTCTTTTTCATGAATACAGCATCGTTGGTTTTAACTAGAATTGAAATCGGGCTAATGTCCTTAACCATGCGAGTTATTGTGAGTTTTCTCTATAGCAAATGACTTATTTTTGGTAAAAGTGAAGAGATCTTATGAATAAGAATAAAAAAGTCGTCTTATCCTGCATCTTTATTCTCAGTGCCTTACTTCTCGCTGAAGATATGGCTTCAGATATTATGGCTGGCGCAACCCTCTCCCATTTGATGGAAGAAATTGTAGTCATGTGCCTTTTATTCACGGGAGTGATCTTTATTTGGAAAGATAGTATCGCCCTCAAAGCTGATTTAACCCGCACTCAAAATGAATTAGAAAGCGCTAAAAAAGAATCGATCGAGTGGCATGGAAAAAATCAAACTCTGATCAAGGGCTTAGGTGCAGCGATCGATATTCAAATGGAACAATGGCATCTCACTGCTTCGGAAAAAGAAATTGCGCTCTTGCTCATGAAGGGTTTGAGCATGAAAGAAATTGCAGACGTTCGAAATACCGCAGAACGAACCGTGAGGCAACAATCCCTAGCAATTTATACCAAATCTGGATTATCGGGACGAGCCGAACTCTCTGCATTCTTCTTAGAAGACATTCTTGGACCGAGTTGATCCGATTCTTAAAGTCTTGGCTGGCTTAGTACTTGCTTAACTATCGTTAACCTATGCCAAAAATAGTTGGAGTTGCTACCGCATCACCCAAACAAATCATCTCTCAAGAAAACATCAAAAAATTCGCCGAAAAAATATTTAGTGAAAATCATCATTCTGAAAAATTCATGCCCATCTTTGATCATGCCAATGTAAAGAAAAGGCACTTTTGTGTTGATCTGGAATGGTTTGATCATGCTCATACATTTACCGAAGTGAATGATCTCTACATTGAACAAGCATTAAGTTTAAGTGAAGAAGCAGTTCTGAAACTTTGCGATCAATTCAATTTTAAAACTTCTGATTTTGACATTATCTTTTTTATTTCCACCACGGGAATTTCTACTCCCAGCATCGATGCCAGATTGTTTAACCGTATCAAACTAAACGCGCACATTAAACGAGTTCCCATTTGGGGACTGGGTTGCGCTGGAGGTGCGGGGGGATTATCCAGAGCGCATGATTACTTAAAGGCTTATCCAAATCATCGCGCACTCATTGTAGCAGTAGAACTTTGTGGTCTTTCATTTCAAAAAAATGATCACTCCAAAAGCAACATTATTTCAACAGCATTGTTTGCTGATGGTGCAGCGGCGGTTGCAATGGTGGGTGATTTAGTTAAAATTAATGATCAAACTTGCGCCCATCCTTCAACTATAGGAAGTCTTTCTACGATTTATCCCGATACCCTAGAAATGATGAGTTGGAGAATCACTTCTGAAGGATTTAAAGTTCATCTCTCTAAAAACATCCCCTTGATTGTCACTACTTTAGTGAAAGAAAATGTAACCCAATTACTCAAACAAAATGAGATCGATTTTGAAAAAATCAATCACTTTATCTTGCACCCTGGAGGAATGAAGGTACTTCAGGCCTATTCTGAAGGTTTGAATATACCCATTGAAAAATTAAATTTTTCTATTGAGACTCTTCAAAATTTTGGGAATATGTCGAGTGTAACTGTTTACTATATTTTAAAACTCTTTCTGGAATCAACCCAAAACCAAACCAATGAATATGGGCTATTAGGATCCCTGGGCCCGGGGTTCAGCTCTGAATTGCTTTTATTGAAATGGAATTAAATATGTACTTCATTACCCTTGTGATTTTAGTGATTGCTCAAAGACTTTATGAATTAAAAGTTGCAAATAAAAATTCGCAAAAAATATTAGCTCAAGGAGGAGTAGAATTTGGAGCAAATCATTATTGGATGATCGTTCTATTGCATGCTTTCTTTTTTGCAAGCCTTATCCTTGAATCAATAATTAAAGGCATTCACCCTCCCTCATTTTGGCCGATTGCATTGATCATTTTTTTATTCGTTCAAGTGATTCGAGTTTGGGTGATCAAAAGTATGAATGGGCGTTGGACAACGCGGATCTTGGTCATCCCAAAAGAAACGTTTGTTTCTGATGGACCTTTTAAATTCATTGCGCACCCTAACTACACGGTAGTGGCTATTGAACTTTTCATCTTCCCATTAATTTTTGGACTCACCATCACCTCCTTTATCTTTACTTTTTTGAATGCCATATTGATTTTATCCGTTCGAATTCCTGAGGAAGAACGGGCTATTCGTTGGGCAAAATGCCCATCAGAATGATTTTTGAATTTGGTTCACTCCTTGCTTATTAGATTGATGAAACAAACATCAACAAGGAGCATTTATGAATCCAAATACACAAACAAAAAGCGGCGCTATCACTGAATCTGAAGCAAAAATAGAATTAAAAAAAATTGGTGATCAAGTTGAAGCCTTAGCTAAAAAACTTGAAACATCGGGAATTAAAGTCGATTGCGAAGGTTTATTTGAAATCGGTGAGCAAATAGAACATTTTTTTGATCATCTAGGTGCTGAAAAGTTAATTGCCAAACCAGATCAAAGAAAAAGTGATTCCTCTTCATCTTCTTCATTGAGTTAGATCATTAGATAATCATTAGAGTTTAATGAAGCCATGATGTCCCGCAATGTTGGGACATCATGGCTTTTTTACTTTGCAAAACTGACTCACTAGATTACAACTTTATGCATCAAGTGCATGGAAGATTCAGCGTTAACGATTAAAAAAATTCAAATTTTACCACCACTCGTGGCGGAGCGTATCGCTGCGGGTGAAGTGATTGAACGCCCAGCGAGTGTGGTGAAAGAATTGGTTGAAAACTCAATAGATGCGGGTGCCACTCAAATTGAAGTACGCCTTCAAAAAGGCGGTTGCGATTTAATTGAAGTGATCGATAATGGTTCGGGCATGCCTTCGTCTGATCTAGAACTCAGCGTATGTAGACACGCCACCAGTAAAATCTCAAAATTTGAAGATCTCTCCCAACTGATTTCACTCGGCTTTCGAGGCGAGGCTCTTCCCAGCATTGCAGCGGTTGCAAGTTTAAAAATTACCACTAAAATAAAAAATGCTGAAACTTTCGAAGTGGTGGTAGAACATACCGCACCCAAAAAAGCAGAATCTCACCGAGTTCCAAATTATAACTTTTTGGGAAGTGATCACGGAACACGCATCACAGTTACTTCTCTTTTTTCACAAATTCCTGCGCGATTAAAATTTTTAAAATCTGCGGGTGCAGAAACCAGTGCGGTTCGTGAAATCATTGAGCGTCTAGCACTCACCCATCCGGAAATTGCCTTTACACTTCAAAGTGATGATCGAAAAGTGCTTGCACTTCCGAGTGAAACCTTAGCAAAAAGAGCAGAAAGAATGCTTGCCGATAATAATCCCTTTGAATTACTTCATACAAAACTGGAAGGCTCTTGGGGAATTGAAGTTCTTTGGCTCAAAGGCTTGAGCAACCCTCACACGCGTTCAATATACCAAATTGTAAACGGCCGAGCTCTTCGGGATCGTATTGTTCAGCAAGCGATTCTTTCCCCGTTACGCCAATCGTTTTTACCGGGGAACTTTCCATCATTAATTGTAAAACTCGATATTCCTGCAGATGAAATCGATGTGAATGCTCATCCCACTAAAACTGAAATCCGTTTTTTAGATTCAAAAAAAATCTTTGCACTCTGCCATGCCGCAATTGAACGATTACTCTCTGATTCTACTCCCAGCGAGCTTGAACTTTCTTCAGTGATGAATCCGATTTACTCGCAAGGTTCGTATCCACACTACAATCAAAATTCGAATTTTCAATCAAACTACCAACCTGCACATCAGCCGGAACTGGGTGCTTTTACTTCGAACATGAATCCCACTAACATCGGTGATGATTTTAATTTCGATACCACTCCCTATGGACAATACAAGGGAATCTGGTTTTCCACTTATCTCGTATTTGAACAAAACGAAGAAATTTTACTCATTGATCAGCATGCGGCTCATGAGCGCATTCGCTATGAGAAATTAAAATCGCGCGTTCTCAAGCGCGAAAAAGTGGAAGAGCAAGTACTGCTCGTTCCTGAAGTCATTAAAATGGATAGTGAGAAAGTTTTTCAATTACGAGAAAAGCTTCCTCTCCTTTTAAGCATGGGTTTTGATTGCGATGCCTTTAGTGAAGAATCAATCCTCGTTCGTTCTATTCCTGCGGTTTGGGGTATGGGAAATCTTACTCTTCGCTTGAAGAATCTATTAGAGCGCTTGCATGATAGCAATCCCGCATCCATGGAGCTCAACCATCCAGTTTGGGATGAAACACTTTTTGAAAAAGTAGCGATGGAAGCTTGTCGCTCTTCTTTTAAAGCGGGCGATCACATGAATGAGTGGAGTGCCATTGATCTCACCAAAAAACTCATGCAGTGTGAACATCCTGGGAATTGCCCACATGGGAGAGTTACCTACATTAAAATCTCTAGAAATAAAGTAGATGAATGGTTTAATCGAAAGCTATAATCGTATGGCTTATTTAAATAAGCACCGTTATACTTGAATAGATGGCTGTGCACCCTAAAAAACATACTGTATTTAAAAAATTGGCGAAAAAACATTCCACACCTAAAAAGGTTCAGGAATTTATTAAAACCTTTAAATACAATTGGGAAAAAAAAGGTGAAACCGTTCAATCGGCCCAGCGATCACTCCGAACTAAAAAGGTGCATTGCTTAGAGGGCGCTGTTTTAGTGGCGGCAATACTCGAAGAGGTGGGTTACCCCCCTCTCGTTCTCAGTATCGAATCCAGAGATCATCTTTGTCATGCCGTATATGTTTTTAAAACAAAAACAGGCTGGGGTTCAGTAGGTAAATCGCGTTTAGTGGGCTTGCATGGTCGCTCACCCAAATTTAAAACTTTAAGGGCTTTAGCGATGAGTTACTTTGAACCATTCGTGCATCGTGAATCCGCTAAGGCTACAGGTTTTTCACTTTTAAATTTAAACGAAAGCGGTACGGATTGGAAAAGCTCAAAACGCAATCTTTGGAAATTAGAAAAATTCGTAGTTTACTCTGAGCACACCCCCCTCAATACTTCTGATCGTCTTCAAAAAAAATATTTCGAACGTCTCCAAAAATCTGGACATAGAAAAACGGGCAAACATTGGTGGTAAATTTAAAAATGATGAACAAACTTCATCCTCGCAATAAACATCAAGGTAGATACGATTTGGAAGAACTCAAAAGAGTACTTCCAGAATTTGCTGCTTTCGTGAAACCAAATCCCTATGGAAATGATTCCATCGATTTTGCTGATCCATCAGCAGTGAAGTGCTTAAATCGAGCGCTATTAAAAAGTTACTATGGATTAGCGTGGTGGGATATTCCTGAAAATTTTCTTTGTCCGCCCATCCCTGGAAGAGCGGATTACATTCATCAAATCGCGGATCTACTGGCGATCAAAGACATCATCCCGAAGGGGCATAAAATCCGCGGGCTCGATATCGGAGTGGGAGCAAATTGCATTTATCCCATCATTGGATTTTTTGAATATGGATGGAGTTTTGTAGGAACCGATACTAATCCCCTCTCCCTAAAAGCTGCCCAACAGATTGTGGATCACAATAAAGAACTAGGTTCAGTGATTGATCTTCGCTTACAAGAAAATCCTGAAAGCATTTTAGATGGCATTATGGATCAAGATGAACATTTTGATTTTATGATGTGCAATCCTCCCTTCCACGCATCCCTCGAAGAAGCCCAAGCTGGAAGTCGACGCAAATGGAACAATCTTGGAAAAAGGCCTCAACCGGGTGCACCCGCAGTTAATTTTGGTGGGCAGGGTGCAGAATTATGGACTCCTGGTGGAGAATTAGAATTCATTCTACAGATGATTCACGAAAGCGTTCGCATTCAAAAAAATTGTAAATGGTTCACCACTCTCGTTTCCAAGGAAAGCACACTTCCTGAGATGTATGATGCATTCAAAAAACTGGGCATCAATTATTTCCTCACTAAAGATATGGGACAAGGCCAGAAAAAGAGTCGATTCGTGGCTTGGAAGTTTTAATTAAAATATTAATTCATTCATTTACCGGTTTAATTTTAAAATGTTGATTTGGTAACTCACCCGATTTTAATTCTCGAATCGCTTCGAACACTCCAGAAAAATTGGCATCATACTTTTTTTCGAGCTGATCGATTTTAAACCAGAGCGCCTGATTTTCAGTTTCAGAATTTTTCATCCTAACAAAGGTTCGCATGATTTCAATGTTCGCTTTTACCGCAGTTTCACTATGTAAGACCCCCGAAAGCATGGCGATACCTTCTTGGGTGAAGGCAAATGGTTTAAATTTTGAATACTTTCCTCTACCTTTCTCTAAGATCACAATTTGTGATCTTAGAGATTCCTCTTCAATTTCAGTCAGTTGAAACATAAAATCCTCCGGAAATCGATCCAAATTACGTCCTACAGCCTGATTGAGAACCCTTGTTTCTACTTGATAAATTTGAGCTAAATCAGAATCCAGCATCACCCGATATCCTCGAATGAAATGAACCTTTGATTGAATTAAAGAATTAATAGCAGTTTTTTTATTTTCCATGCGAATCCTAGTGCAAAGTCTAGTCCACCATTTCACCCTTTAAACTAGAATGAGTGATTAGAGAAATAAATCGAGTAAAAGGCTTCCCATAGAAAAATGACATGCTATAAATTAAAAATGAAAAATATTATTCCTGTCTTATTATTCAGTGTTTTTGCAGCAGCTTGTGCCCACACACCAACTACTCCAATAGCACGTAACCTAGATAGTGAAATTATTCATGAGCTCAAGGATGGTAATATCCGTTTTAAAAGCCATCAAAGAATTAATCCAAGACAAGATGAAAAAAGAGTTCAGGAACTTTCAACAGGACAATCACCAAGCACAGTTGTTGTTTCTTGTTCAGATTCCAGAGTTCCACCCGAAATGGTTTTTGATCAGGGTTTGGGAGATCTATTCTCCGTTCGTACTGCCGGTCATGCTTTAGATAGCATCTCGATTGCAAGTATAGAATATGCCGTTCAACATCTTGGATCAAAAGTAATCATGATCATGGGGCATACTTCTTGTGGTGCAATTAAGGCAACCGTTACCTCTGGTAAAAATCCAAATTCAGGATCAAAAAATATAGATCAACTCATTAAGGCAATTAAGCCTGGTATCAAAACTATGAATTATTCTGATTCAGAGTTAGTGGATGCGGCTAAAGAAAATGTTGAAGCTAGCATTGCACATCTTAAATCCAAATCTCCATTAATCAGAGAGCAGATCAAGCAAGGAAAAATTAAGATTGTAGGAGCACTTTATTATTTAAAATCAGGAGAAATTGAACTCTGGTAAGCTAGACTTCAAACCATGAGTATTAAAACCATCCTCCTCACTGGCCCCACCGCTTCTGGCAAAACTTCGCTTGCGATTGAGGCTGCCATTTCACTTCGTGCTCACGAAGTGAATCTTGAAATCATCAATGCCGATAGCGTTTGTTTTTATCAAGAGTTCAACATTGGTTCTGCTAAACCCACGCGTCTAGAAATGGAAAAGGTTCCACATCATTTGATTAATGTGGCTAGTCCGAATGAAAATTATCATGCTGGCCAATTTCTTCGTGATTGCACCGCTAAACTAAACGAAATACACGCTCGAGGAAATCGCGCCATCATCGTAGGTGGAAGTGGATTTTATTTAAAAACACTTCGATTGGGATTATGGGAAGCGCCTGCTACCGATGAAAATTTTCGCGCAGATGCTGAAAAATTTGAAACTTCGGTTTTATTCGAAAAACTTTCTACTCTTGATTCTGCTCACGCGCAAAAAATCGGAGCCAATGATCGCTATCGAATCATTCGTGCGCTAGAGATCATTGAAGTGGGTGGAGGGAAAACTCCTACAGAGTTAGAAGCTGCGATGTCGCACGAACCGGATCCTCGTTTTGATCTCTGGGTGATCGATCGTGAAAAACAAGAACTCGAAAACCGAATCCGTGAACGCGTAAATAAAATGCTCCATCTCGGCTGGGTAGAAGAGACGAAAAAACTGCGTGAACTTTATCCAACCTCCAAAACGCTTAATGCCGTTGGATACCGCCAAGTGATTGACCACATAGATGGAAAACTTCCGGAAGGACGAATCAAAAAAGCAGGTTTGGAAGGCCTCGTTGATGAGATTTCACTCGCCCATCGTCAATTAGCAAAAACTCAGCGCACCTGGTTTAAGAACTTAAAACCCAATGAATCCTTCATGTTAGATCACGATCAAAAAAACCTAAAAGAAAAACTGATGAACTTCTATCAGAAATGATGAGGAGAACTTTTAGGCTCATCTGTGTATTCTCATTTGAAGGGGTTTCATTATGGCACGTGGCGAAAAAGTATGGTCGAACGGTAAAATCATTCCAGTTGAAGAAGCTAAGATTAGTCTTTTCTCTCATGTGATCCATTACGGAACCGGAGCTTTCGAAGGAATCCGCGCTTACAAGCAAACCAAAGGTGGCGGCGCCATCTTCAGATTAAAAGAACACATGGAACGCCTAGAAGATTCCATCAAGATCATGGGTTTTGAAATGCCCTACACCACGGAACAACTCGTTCAAGGTGCGATCGATGCCTGCAAAGCAAACAATTTTGAAGAATGTTATGTTCGCCCGATTGCTTACATTGGTGATGGTCCGTTGGGAGTTTTCCCTGGTGCTAATCC
This sequence comes from Bdellovibrionales bacterium, assembly GCA_947372355.1. GTDB lineage: Bacteria > Bdellovibrionota > UBA1018 > UBA1018 > CAIMNF01 > CAIMNF01. The sequence goes on from CANBTI010000032.1 coordinate 14,840, forward strand.
AAAAGTGGAAGTGGCAATTTTGGTTTGGGAATGGGGCAGTTATTTAGGTGACAAAGGAATTAATGAAGGCGCAAAACTCATCATCTCTTCCCTCATCCGCCCACACGTAAATAGCGTGATGACCAAAGGAAAAATTTCAGGACAATACGTAACCGGCGTGATTGCAAAAAGTGAAGCGATCAAAATGGGTTTTGATGAAGCGCTCATGCTTGATCCCGAAGGTTTCCTCACTGAAGGAACCGGAGAAAATTTATTCATGATCAAGGACGGCGTGATCAAAACCACTGAACTCACTTCGATCTTAAACGGCATCACTCGTAATACTGTTATCCAGATGATCAATAAAATGGGTTACAAACTCGTTGAAACTCGTTTCACTCGTGATGAAATCTGGTGTTGTGATGAAGCGTTCCTTACAGGAACTGCAGCAGAAATCACCCCTATTTCTACGATCGACGGACGCAAAATGGGTAGAGGCGAAGCGGCTGGTAAACCAGGTCCGATCACTCAAAAAATTCAGCAAGAATACAAACGCTTGATTCGTGGTGAACTTGCAGAACAATTTCCAGCTGCATGGCTCACGAAAATATAAAACCATTTGAAACCATATTCGAAGATCAACACTTGATCGTTCTTTCGAAATCACCAGGCTTACTGAGCCAGGGAGATATCTCGGGCGAAGAAAATCTGGTTGATTTACTGCGCGCATATTTTGGTAGAAATTATGTGGGCTTAATCCATCGCCTGGATCGCAATACGAGCGGACTCATGATCGTTGCTAAAAGATCAAAGAGCGCTGAACGCTTAACCGAACAATTACAAAACGGAACCCTTGTTCGAAAGTACCGCGCAATTTTAGAAGGCAAACTCGATTCCCCCGCTACCTGGAAACATTCACTTTTAAAAAATGAAAAAACAAATGAAGTGCGAGTGGTGCCGGCGGGATCGCCTGGCGCAAAAACTGCTTCCTTAAAAGTAACTCCCATCCAATATTTTTTAATCAGTGGTGATGAAGTAACACTCGCTGAATTTGAACTAGAAACGGGCCGTTCTCATCAAATCAGAGTTCAATCCGCGGCGATGAAACATGCCCTCATTGGTGATCCTAAATATGGAACCGCTCGTGGGAAAAATCTATTTGATCGCCCTGCACTTCATTCTAGTTATTTAGAGTTTGAGCATCCGATGACTAAAGAGAAAATGAAATTTGAATCGCTCGTGGCGAGTGATTGGGAGTTTTTGCGCTCTATTTAGATTTTGGGTGAAAATTTGCGGAGTTATATCCGGTAAATGACAAGACAGACAATAAAAAAGTCCCGATTACTTAGAAGCAATCGAGACTTAAGTTTTTTACCTTTGCTTTAATGCGCATCAGGCGGTTGGCAAACTAGGGGTTTACATCCTTAAGTTCTTTTCCAAAACCGCCATGAAAAGTTTTACAATTTTCTTCCTTAGAAAAAAGATAAGTGTGCACAAATTGCTTCTTTAGTCCGAGAGATTTCAATGAATAAACAATTACACCCATTGGAATATAATATTCCTCGGTACCTACTGCAGAAACTTTTAAAATCACGATATCTGATGCGCGAGATTCCGTTCCGGTTTTTTCCCAATTGATCATGAATTTTTCCAAGCTTTCGGTGGAGCAATCAGCCATTGAAGGAATCCCAAATAATAGTACGACTAAAGTCAAAATTGTTTTCATAGTATTGTCTTTCATCTATCCAATGTTATCCACGCGCTTTATGCTCGAATTTTCTTCGCAATATTGGTGCGCATAATTTTATAAATACGGATTGTATATTAATGTAATAATTTTGTCTACCATGAGGTTGGTTCGTGGCTTTTGTGAATTTATGCATTGAATTCTGAATGAATTTAGTTGATCTAAAAAAGTCAAAAAAGTTATGCAATATAACGTGAATATGCGCACCGCAACCGGTGTATGTAATATGTCCCAATACTCCCTACAAATGACCGCCTGGATAATTATTTAATAGATTGGCTCAGGTTTTGCACTCGGCAGGGCATGAATTCAGAATTATCAGTAAAAGAAATTGGGCAGAGAATCTACTTTATTCGCGGGCATAGAGTAATGTTGGATAGTGATTTAGCAGAACTTTATGGAGCTGAAACCAAGCAACTCAATTTAGCTGTTAAACGAAATATAGATCGTTTTCCACCCGACTTCATGTTCCAACTTTCTGAAGTAGAATACGAATCTTTAAGGTTTCAAATTGAAACCTTAAACATAGGTCGAGGGAAACACCGTAAATACCTTCCTTTCGTATTTACCGAACAAGGGGTTGCAATGCTTTCAAGTTCCCTAAAAAGCAAAACAGCAATTTTAGTTAACATCGCAATTATTCGCACATTCGTAAAACTTCGCGAAACCCTAGAATCAAACAAAGAACTCTTAAGTCAATTGAACAAAATCGAGTCAAAACTTCTAAAACATGATCATGAACTCAAGTCCGTATTTGAGGCAATCCGTCAGCTTATGGCCACGGGTTCACCGGTAACTCAGAAAAAAATTAAGCCACTTGGTGAAAAATGAAATAAATCCCAAAAGCAGAACTCAAAAATACCGGATAGTTGTCCCATACTATCTCGTTATTTCCTTAAGGTAACGGAATGAGAAGTCTTTAGGTTTATGCTCGAAGATGGTCATCCCAATTAAACTCTTGTTTCATATTAGGCCAAACTTAGACTCAAATACAATAAATCCAGACATCTTACGAAATTTTTCAATCTCTTTAGCTGGCATTATAAAATGCAATATTTTCGCCCACCAGGGTATCGGAAAAGATCGCCCCCATTTTTCACCCTCATCAATAAGGTAAATAATTTTTCTCTCTTTCCAAGCCAGTTCATTAAAAAAGGCAAGCCAATGCTCTGGAAAGAATCGAAAAGGTGCATCTCCCATTTCCTTGGTTTTTTTCATGTTCCGTAAATTTTTATACATTTCATGAGAATGATATTCAGTAATCCAAAATAAAAAATTATTTTGAACGCGAAGATCTTTTGCAAGTGAACTGACTTGTTCCTCGCTCAGGTAGGGAATGACGCCTTCCGTGAGAATCAGCGCTTTTTTTGTTTGAGAATTTATTTTTGTAAAAAAGATCTGACGTTCTTCTTGATTTGCTAAATCGAGTGACACGCGCTCTAAATGACAATTTGGTTTTTCGTCTTTTAATTTTTCTTCTTTGAACTCAATCAAATGTGGATAATCAACCTCTATCCAACGTAAAGACGCGGGAAGTTCAAGTCTATAAGGACGAGTATCCAATCCCGCTCCTAGATTAATAATTGTATCCACGCCTTCTGAAATTAATGAATGAATCATTTCATCAATTACGCGAGTTCGAATGACCACTGTCCACGAGGCATAACGGGAGTCAGAGACGTGATCAACAATATCCTGTCCCTTTTTCTCGGTAAGGAGAGCCGCAAATGGATCCTTAAATAAAGCATCCTTCCGTAGGGATTCTTGAGCCCTGAAAATTCCTACCCAAAACGCGGTATCAGAGACGTGTGTTATTTTATTCATTTCTAATTAAACCTTATCAAATTCAGGAAATAAACCAAGCCATGAATCCAATTCATACCCCGATCAAAACTTAGAATTGTTCTTTTTCCCGCAATCGAAATAGGTTGCATTCAACGGAGAAAACAAATGAAAACATTAATCACCATTTTTACCATGAGTCTACTATCAACAGTCGCAGCCGCATCTGAAAGAATTTGCGTAGATACGATTCACGGCAATCTTTGCGCAAAAAAAGAATCATTTCAGGATTCCAGCATGAAACACTTTGCTTATGGCATCAATGAATTCACCCTGAATGATCGAAAGATTGTTTTGTCTAAAGATTTTAGTGCAAAATTCATTTGTCGAGCATTTGATCCAAACGGGATTAACCCACGTCCTCAGCTTCCTTTTGGGCTGGCTAAAATGACTGAAAAAGTGGTGATCGGCCACACTATCTTTTCCAATGGTGACTGCAGACCCATCTATGGTGACAATTTAGTTGAAGTGGACTGTTATTCTGATCAATAATAACCCAAATTACTGCGATGCGTTAATTGGCATTTTGTCCCCATTTTTGGACTTTTGACGAACGAAGGCGATAAATGGCATTCTAGCCGGGATTTCATGCATTTGAGCCTATTTTGGAACCAAGATAACGCGGCACATTTTACCCATACAGCCCCGCATCTAGTTTTCTTGAATAATGCACAAAAACGCGGAAAACTAGATGGGATGGTGGTTAAAAACACAAATTTCATTTTGGCAATTTTAATGAGCATGGGAACACTTCCAAACGCTTATGCTTCGACTTCCTTTACTGAAAACACGGCTCGTCCTGTGGAAAGTAAACTCGGAACCATTGGACTAGACTCTTCTAGCTTCCTTTATAAATCGTCCACTCGCGGAACTGCTGCCACCACTTTGGAAGCAAACATTCACGGAAATTTTGAAGGTCAAACTTTTAAAGGATCCGGTGATTTACTGGTGAATAGTTTTGTGACGAATCAACCTCAAGCCGTTGTTGAATCTCATGAAGCTTACATTTCTACTCAAGATGGATTAATGGGCAATCATCACCTTTCCATCGGTAGAAAATATTACGAATGGTCTAAGTTAGATGCACAATGGACAATGATGAGTTTATGGTCTCCCCGCTACACTTGGGATCAGATTCATCCTGAATCCATCGGAATGACTGGATTTTTTTACGCGTATGAAACTCCAAGATTAAAACTTCTGGCCTTCGCATCTCCCATCGCCATTCCTGAGCGTGGAACACCAATTGAAGAAAAAGATAATAATATCGTTTCTCCTAATCCATTTTGGAAACCTTTACCAACACAACTCAATGTGATGAATGCGCCGACTCACATTAATTACTCGTTATTAATGCCCACTATACAAGAAATTCTGATGCGTCCTAACTTCGCACTTCGTGCTCGTTATGATTTAGATAACGGATTATGGTTTAGCTTAAATTCGGGAGTGCTTCCTATTCATATGGTGCAAATGGCTGCCGAACCATTTTTAGACACTGCTGCTACAGGACAACTTCAAGTGAACATTCGTCCGCAACTTCCAATGAGAAATATTAATACCGCTGAAATTGGTTATGATAGTCCTAATCAAGATTGGAATGTTTGGCTTTCAGGAAGCTACGAACAACCATTTAACTTTGAAAATCAAAGCACTTGGTTAAATCCGATCATCACCCCTACTTCTGTTTTTTCAGCTGGAACAAGGGTTCAACTCACTTCAAATTTTTGGTTTAATGGTTCAGCTTTATTCATTCACGAACAACCCTTTAATAGTGAAAGCTCTCTGAAGGATGTGAAAGTAAACCTACCTACCCGTTTTCCAATGAAACAAGCCTTTAACATTGGTGGAAATTGGAGATTCAACGATTACACCCAAAGTAACATTGCTTGGATTCAAGATCTTGTGGATCAAAACCACATGATTTCCGTTGATGTACAACATCAAGTTCATCAAATGCCAATCACCGTTGGTGCTGGTACAGACATCATTATTGCAAAAACCGCTCAAGGTGGAGTGGGACAATACTACGGGGACGACCGTGTTCGAGGATGGTTAAAATATGCTTTTTAACATGAAGTTCAAAAAACATTCTTTCATCAATGCCATTCTAATAGTGACCACTCTTGGTGTTACTAGCTGCGGCGTTTTAGGCCCTAAAGACAGACCAACTGAAAGCAGTAAAGTGGGTGGAAGCGGATGTTTAGATAACTCAAAAGATTTAGTCGGTCGCTATGTTTCTGGTTCTTTGGATCAAGCGGAGTGGAAAAGCTCATTTGATTGCATCAACCAATCTTTAAATTTTTTCACTCAATATGTTCGAGGCAGTAACGATAATTCTTATAGTCAGGGAGATATGTATACCCTGATCTCAAGATTCCTCATCACCAATCACACTGTGAATCGCGAACTGATGCGTGGTGCTTTCAATTTAAAACAATCTCTCTTCGGTGGAGATGCTGGCCAATTCACTAAAGAACAAATTGAACTCCTCAAAAATTCACTCAATCGCCTTCAAGCCATTACCGGTGATCTCATTCCGTACCTTAAACTTCGCCAAGATCCAAATACCACTTATGAAGAACTAAGTGAGATGGTGAATGCATTCAAAAGAGCGGGCGATCAAATTGCTGATTACGTAGGAACTCTTCCCGTGAGCGATCTCAGCGATCAAGCCCTTTCTGTTTTAATCGATCAACTCACTCAAACTTTAGATCTTCCGGTAATTGAGGGATTAGATCGAAAAATATTTTTAGCAAAATGGATGATGTTTAATACCAGAAGAGATGCAATCGAAGCGCAAGACTGGCCACAATTCTTCCGCTCTGCGATGACATTCGGTGGAATTGCTCTAGCATTTAAAACTTCACTCACCCTAAATAACCCCGACAATAAACCCGTATTTGAAAGAATCACGAGTGATTATCAATACCGTGAATTTATCTGGGAATTATTAGAACAAGTAAAACCAACCATTTCTGAATCCCTCACTAAACATGAGGGCAATACTCCCCTACCATTATTTGATCACATCATTGATGAACTTCCAGATTCATTCTTGAATGGAATTCCAAAACAAACGCTCAAACAAACGATGAGACCATTCGTGAGAAGATTTCTACTTTCGAAATCCCAAACGGGCGTGGATCAATCGGTAATTGATACCGTGTACAATGTGTTTGGAGATTTAGTGAGAGATCTTGGTCTCATGGATCGATTTTATGAAAAAGCAGCTTTAGATCATTACGATGTACCTGCTGATGTCATGAAATTAAAACTCACTCAATTTGAAGATTCACTTTTTGGAGCTCAAAAAGATCGCTTTACTGCGATTAAGAATAACATTCTCAAATATCCGCCGTTATTTTACAAAGATACGAACTCTATCTTGTATTCAAGTGGCGTTGGCTATACCCGTTTACAAAATTTATATGTGATCACCGCTGATCGCATCATAAAACATCTACTCCGTACATATGGCAGTGGTGATGGGTTTTTCATTGAATCTGATTTTCAACTGATCTTCAAAGAATACACTGATATTTTATTCGCTGTAAAATTTGTAGATCCAACTGTTGCAAATTATGGCGTTAAACGCTTTCAAGATATCGATCTTTTCACACCGATCAGTGATGGTAATCGACAAGTTTCGGTTCCAGAGATCATTCACTATGGAATGGAAATTATTTCTGCCTCTACCCTCACCACTCAAATGCGTAATGAGATCACACCAAAATGTGATCAAAACCTAGGTGTTGATATTATGGGTTGGACATGGGTTCCAGCTGCTTGCTTTAGAAATGAATTTAATAAAAAATTAGACTACTGGATTACTTATTTTCCACGACTTAGAAAATTTTGGGCTTCACTCACTCCAGAAGAACAAGCTCAAAGCATGATGTGGATCGAACACGGTTCTCGTCGTGATGGTTTTAACAATAATGATATTGGTAAATTCGATTTCGGTGCAATGGCAGCAGTTCTAAACTATACTGAAACTCTTTTTACCCGTTTTGATACGAACAATGATGAAATTTTATCTAAATCAGAAATTCAAAATGCTTACCCAGTATTTAAAATTCTTTTAGCTAAAAAGGCTAAAATGGATTCTGGAAAAGATTACCTTCTCGATGGTATTTTTACTTACATTGTAAAATACAGAGAAATGCCGGTTACCAATGCGGTGAGTGCACTCGCTAAACTTGGATGGTGGCTCGCTATTTATAAGCTTCCCACCACAAAGTACTCTGCTGATAGAGCCGGGGTATTTAACATTGTTTGCCAACTTGCAGGGCCAGAAACCACAGCACAACAAGACATGACCCCTACGATCTGCAAGCAGTGACATTACCTGAAAAAAGAATTGATCCTGTTTCAATTCAATTTAACAATACCGAGACTCCTTACTCACCTATTTTTGATGATGTGTACTATTCCATGGAAAATGGATTAGCCGAATCTATTCATGTTTACTTGGAAGGTTCTGGTTTTACTGAATCACTTAGAAAGAATCAAAAAAAAGAAAACTTTACGATCGGAGAAATCGGTTTTGGAGTGGGAATTAATTTTCTTCTCACTTTTAAACACTTTATTGAAAATTCAAGTGAACAACAGAAAATCACTTATCTCAGCGCAGAAAAACATCCTGTTAAAAAAGAAGATTTGAAAAAACTCTACCTTCAATTTCCAGAACTAGTGAATTTTTCCACTCAACTCATCGATCAATATCCAATACTCACCCCAGGGATTCACACACTCTATTTTGCTAATGGGCGGGTCAAACTGATTTTGTTACTAGGTGATGCTGAAGAAATGTTTTCAAATTTAAAATTCACACCCACTCAAGGAATCGAGTTTTGGTATTGGGATGGTTTTTCTCCTACAAAAAATCCTGAAATGTTCAAAGCTAGTTTATTTGAAAAGCTCATCCCCATTTCCACTCCTGGGGCAATAGCCGCTAGCTTTACCTCTGCTGGCTGGGTTAGACGAGGCTTAGAGGAATCGGGGTTCAAGGTTGAAAAACGCTTGGGTTTTGGTAGTAAAAGAGAATGCATTCGTGTTTACTTTCCGGAAACAAAAGCAAAAAAACTAGATAAATCACCCTGGTTTTCAGCAGAAAAATTAAAAACTCTAAAAAAAGGTGATCGAGTTGCTGTCATCGGAGGCGGATTATCTGGAACGGCGATTGCCAGAGCAATAGCCAATCGTGGATTTAAAGTAACAATCATCGAGCAAGAGGTCATCGCAGCACAGGCGTCTGGAAATCCTGCTGGATTATATAGCTTTCAATTAAGTCGCTTACCTAACCCGATCAGTCGATTTTCACAATTATCACTAGTTCATTTCATCAGAGAGCTTGCGGCGATTAAAATTAAAACCCAAAAAGGTATTTTAAGAGTGGATGGATTGAGAGAAAAAGATAACTTTAATTTTGCACTTTCCACTTCTGAATATCCCAAAGATTTTTTTGAATTTCGAGAAAATGGAGTATTTTTTCCTGCGTGCGGTATTGTGAACCCAAAAAATCTTTGTGAAGAAAGATCAAAACACACTGGAGTTAATCTACTCATTGCAAAAGTAGCTCAAATAGAAAAATCACCTATTGGCTTTAACTTAAAAAATGAAAAGGGAGCGGTCATTTCGGAATGTGAGCATGTTGTTTATGCAACAGGAGCTGCGTTGGCAATCAATAGTGAGATGAATCACCCACTATTGAATGAATTGCCGATTAAGCCTATTCGTGGACAAATCATTCAAATCTCACCCACTGAACGATCTAAAAATTTAGACTTTACCCTTCAAGATACGGGTTATCTCACTCCTATTTCGCCAGAAATTACTGGAAATGAAACTCATTGCGTTGGTGCAACTTATCAAGCCAAAACCGTTTTACCCAATCAAGAAGAATTGGATTCCACCCATTTAATTCAGGAGATTAAACGAAAGTATTCTGAGCTTTCCAATGTGAATTTATCTCACCTAGTTTCATCTCGAGTCAGTTATCGATTGTCCACTCCCGATAAATTGCCGTTAATTGGCCCCCTATGCAATCCTGAACGTTTAAAGGAATTGTATTCCTTTGCACTTCGCACTGGAAGTTATCGAGATCTGAAGCCACTAGAGGCAGAAGCAGGAGAATGGCTCTTTTTAGGGATGAGTTCTCGCGGCATCACCTTTTCTTCTTATGGTTCTGAAATTTTGGCTTCTCAGATGTGCGGAGAGATCACGCCCATTGAAGCTGATCTCTTTGAGCACCTGCATCCTGCAAGATTTATAGTTAGAAATTTAAAAAAACCTGAAGCAGCAAATAAAAAGCTGAGTTAAGATCATGTCATGCAACTTGTTGATTACTCAGATCGTGATTCCATCAGCGCGGTATTAATCATTAAAAACGAAGCTGTATTCATCACGCGTGCCCTGAACTCATTAACTTGGTGTGATGAAATAGTGGTGGTAGATGCCCACAGTATCGATGACACTAAATCAATCTGTACTAACCCCAATGCTCCGTGGGCGACTAAAATTAAATTTATTGAGCAAGATTGGTTAGGTTTTTCCGAGCAAAGAAACTTCGCTATGGAGCAAGCTAGTTCAAATTGGATTTTCTTTTTGGATGGGGATGAAGCTTGCTCTAAAGAACTATCATTGAGCATTCAAAAAATACTTTTAAATCATGAGAATGAATCTCGCTCGATTCAATATAAAATTCATCGTCAGGAATTCTTTTTAGGTAAACCGATTCACCATGGTATCTGGAATCCTTCTTATCACGTGCGTTTGTTTAAGAAGGGTGATGTAAAATATTCAGGCAATGTGCATGAAGGCACGATTACTAAATGTGAAACCCAGAAAATAAATGAGTCCATTATTCACGTAGAAGATTTGCGAATTGAACGTTTTCTCACCAAACTAAACCACTACACCACTCTTCAAGCCAATAATGATTTCAATTCAGGATTAAGAACCAATTTTTTTAAAATATTTTTCGCATTCCCAGCTATGTTTTATAAAAACTATATTTACTATCAATCCTATCGTGATGGAAAAGAAGGATTCATTATTTCAATTTTGGAAGGCATCTCTCGTACCGTGAGGCATCTAAAAATCTGGCAAATTCAGAAAAAGGATTCATAAATATGGAAATTGAAGTTCCACTTGAACAAGTACAAGAAGATATTCATCATCACGCCATGCATGAGCGCAATAGCACTGTTTCTCGAGGAGCAATTCTCTCTGCGTTTTTGGCAGTTCTTGCAGCAATTTCAGCTCTATTTGCTGGCCATTATGCCAATGAAGCCTTAATTGAACAAATACAGAGTTCAAATCAATGGAGTTTTTACCAAGCAAAAGGAATTAAAGCCTCTATTGCAGAATTAAAAGATCAGCCTGCAAAAGTGGAAGACTATAAAAAAGAACAAGTAGAAATTAAAAAAGATGCTGAAGAAAAAACAGCTGAATCTGTACATCATCTACATCAACATGAAAACTTGGCAACTGCGGTAACCCTCTTCCAGGTATCCATTGCAATGATTGCAATCGCCATCTTATCCAATCGAAAGCATTTTCTCACTCTAGCTCTTGTATTAAGTTGCTTTGGAATGTTTTGGTTTATTAGAGGCTTTCTTCTCTGAACAACCCCTAAATTTGCGATAAGAACTCAGAAGATGCCACCTGCGCCAAGGTAGTAAAATGACATAGCGTTGGAAAAGTTGCGTTTTTGAGCGTAAATTTCAGTGTTTTTTAATTATTGGCGATATTTTTTCTCTTTCGCCATCATTTATATATTTACTTAATGTAATAACTCCTTAAACTTGAGATAAGCGTTTAAAGAATCCCACGAGGGAGTTGATCGAGGTTTTTAGTCAAATTATTGTTATTTAAAGGAAAAATAATATTTGACTCTGTGCGTAACGGGTGTAGACTGATAATAGTTGATAATTTTTATCAGACTTAACCAATGCTCAAGCGACGGTTTGCTTGAGGAGGCTTTATGAAATCATGGAAGAAAATTTCGGCGATTTATCTATCTCCTTCTGCAATGGGCTTACTACTCAGTGGTTGCCTAGCAGGTGAAAA
>CANBTI010000033.1 GCA_947372355.1 Bdellovibrionales bacterium
CTTTCTTTTCCGCGCTCAATAGTCTTGATTTTATACAGGCAATAACCCGGTCGTTGGGTCACTCGCCCGTTCCCAATGATTATGTATTACTTTATTGCCTGGTGCCCTCAGCAGGCATTTCAAAAGCTGGAACGGATTCGTTCACATTAAAATGATTTTCTTCTACCTCTAAAGCAGGCTCTAAAGAATTGGGTTCCGAATTCACGTCAACGTGAAAGTCTGGAGTTGGTGATTCTTCGGCTTCGGGAGCAAACTCTACTGGTTTTATTTCAACCGGCTTCACTTCAACTGGCTTCGCGCTAACTGTAGCTGGTGCAGAATCGGATGAAACTCTAATTTCGTAAGAACCAAATTCAAGACGATCTCCATCTTTTAATTTTGATTGACTTGAATTCTCACCATTTAACTTCACCCAGCCAAATTCTGAAATTTTTTCAAATTCTAGATCACCTTTTTTTGAACTACGAAATAATGCATGTTTTCTAGAAATAGACCGATCATCAAGCTTGATTTTGCATGAGTCATCCCTACCTACCCAGAGCTCTGAATTCTGTAGAGATACTTCTTGGAGCAACTGCCCATGCTGAAACACTTCCAATCTCACTTACTGACGTGTCCTTTCTAATTCAATATTGATTTTTTTAAGAGCATCTTCGCATTCTATATAATCCGGATTACTCTTATCATTATACATCAAACGCATTGCCGCTTCATAATATCCTTTAGCTTCTCTCAAGCGCCCAGCTACTATTTGCTTTTGAGCAGAATCCATCGTGTCCTTAATTTCCTTAATGATGTCTTGCTCTGCCACTTGAAGATAATGCCTTGCAAGATCATGATTGGGATTCACCTGAAGTGAAAGCTCAAACTGCGCTTTTGCTCTTAAGTAGTTTTTTTCGCGATACTCTCTAAATCCCTGGCGGTAATATAATTCAGCAGTTTTGATAATATCCTTAGAAACTCCTCCAGGTAAATAAGAAGCCAAGGCACGATCATCAGGACTATCTGCCGTTTTTTTGGCGATCGCTTTCGCTGGTGATTTTGGATTCGAATCTTGATCCATATAAAAGTAAATGCCAGCAAGAGCCGCCACCAACAGTAATGTTCTTGGATTGAACTTTTTTGCATTCTGCGTAGCGGATGTAACTTTTGGAGCTTTAGAATAAGCCTGAACTTTTAATTTTTGAGCCGAGAGCGCATGATCCAACTGTTCTACTTCTACTCCTGATCGCAAGGGTGCCGTGAGAATTCTTGTGGATTCAGCACTCACTAAAAATTCAAAAATAGAATCACCTAAGGTAAAATGTTCGCCACTTCTCAGAGCAAATTTTCTAATGTATTCTCCTTGGAAAAAAACACCATTTGCTGAGCCGAGATCACTCACGATCCAGCCTTCCTTGGTATAATCTAATCTTGCATGCGCTCGAGAAGCCTTTAAATCAGCAACTCTTACATCCGCTTCATCACCACGACCAAGAATAATTGAAGAAGCTTTCACGATGAATACAGCACCTTGATCCGCACCTTTCAAAATACGAAGACGCGCGACTTCACCTGATTGTCGCTCCATCTCTATATTTGAAAAACGTTGAACTTTCATCGTACTCACTTAGTCATTACTCCTTCTTTTTAAATACCATTGCAAAACCTGATTGATTTGCAGGCCCCACGCCTGTAGCAATCACATGAAAAGAAACTCCACTAAACTCAAAATCATCAGATGCAGAACGAGACGGTGAACTCACCACTCTTTCCTGTAAATCTTTTGCTAAGGAGATTAACGATTGATCTCTAGCAATTTGCTGAACAGCCTGACCAATCGCATCCATTCTAATGCCACTCACCTCTTCAAATTGTGGATTCATTCCCACTACCACTAAATTTGAATCAACAGCAACAAATCCCATTTGTGATGATTCACTTAAGGCCCGAACCGATGCAATCTCGTTGTCCCAATTCACCATCATTTCACCACTACTAAAATCAGAAGAAACTCCACCCTTTGGTAATCGCTGAATGGTTGAATTGATATTTCCCCAAAACGGATCTAGCTCTTCGATCTTAAATTCGTGGGTTACTTTAGGTAATTCACCCCGTAAAACTTGATCTAAATCATCATTCAAAACCTCAAACGGCTTAATGGTTAATCGCATCAGAATAAAAAATACCAACACTGCCAATAGACCAGCGATTACAAAACCTGTTCCATAAGCAACACCTAAACCGCCAGCTTCTAAAAGATTGTTCGAAAAATCAATGGAAACTAAAACCATTGCTGTTACTTGAGTTTTTACTTGGCGTGGATCGGTTGTTTTTAAGGGCTCAATGTAGGCAGCTACTGAATCACTCAATAATCTCCCTAGCCCTTTTTCTCTACCATCTTTAAATTCTTTAGCCATGATCATGGCAAAACCAGCTTCTCTGCCTCCGCCTAAAATTTGATTGAGTCTGGATTGAGGAGCAATGATTTGAAGATTGGTATCTACAATGACTACCATTTTTACCGATTCTTCATTTTCTAAAAATGATAAATCGATTTGAGATTCTGATCTGCTTGCAATAGCTGGTGTATAACGATCTGCCACTTCGCGAGCAAGCACCTTAGCTCTAATCATGGCTTCACGCTGAATACTTTTCTCCGCTAGATCGGTCATTGGCATCACCGCGCCCACTACCGATACCAAAGTCAGCACCACAAATAGGATCGCCACGATCGATCGATATTCGTTTTTCATCAATAAACCATAGAAAAATGGCATGACTTTCGATTCAAAACCAAAAATAATTTTTCCAGGTAAATCCTGAGGCATCTCTACTACTGGCTCATGTCTAACATTGGAGACGATGGGTGCGGGCTGAGCGCTCATTGGATTCACAAAAGATTCTTTTGCAGCTGATACGGGCATCGTGGAAGAAGAAAGTTCAAGAACGAACTCACCAATACTGATTTTATCACCGGGCTTAAGTGGAAGCTTACGAACCAATGTACCATTGACGAAAGTACCATTCGTGCTTCCTTCATCTCTTAAGAAAACTTCTCTTGGAGTAACCAACAATGCGCAGTGGCGTTTTGAAACTTTGCCAGATGAAAGCACAATATGATTATCCATTTGTCGACCAATAGAGTTTTCTCCATCGATCAATGAAAAGGAACTGCCACGATTAGGACCCGATACAATCACTAGGCGATGCATAGCACCTCCCCTGATTTTAACGAAATCGATTCCGCAAATCCTGATGGTAATTCCAGAACATCATCGGCCATAAAATTTATCACAGGAAGAAATTTCCATGGTTTAACATTAGAGTGAACACTCATCACTAACCACTCTTGAGTGCTACCCTTAGGTTTTGCCTTTAAAAATACAACATCTATAGGGATACTCATCATCCACATGTGAATGTTGTTGCAACGTGGAAACAGTAATCCTTCACCAAATTCAAATTTTTTAACGCCGATCAGTCCACGCAAGCGTGAGAAAAACTGATCAGCAATTTTTAAGCAATCTGAAACACAAACTTGATCTGAGGTACGGATTAATTTAATCATTAATTCCCGCCTCCTGCCATCGATTGAAGCAAAAATGGCCCAAGCATAATGAGTAAAATTGCAGGCAAAATGAGACCAAAGGTTGGAAGCATTAACTTTTGAGCAGAAACAGCACCCGCTTTTTCCGCTCTTACGAATCTCAATGTACGAATTTGATCTGATTGTTGACGTAAAACTTTACCAATCGAAGCTCCCATTTGATCAGCAGATACCAATACTGCAATAAATGAATTCACTTCTTGCATATTAATTCTAGATGCCAATTCACGTAATGCTTCAGCACGAGAAGATCCCACTTTGATTTCCTTCAATGCTTGTTCCAATTCATCAATCAACGGACTAGGGACGGCCTTTTCAACAACCTTCTGAATAGCACCAATAAAATCCAAACCAGCCTCTGTGGAAAGTGCGAGAAGATCGACTACGAATGGCAAAGATTTCAGAACCGATTTGTGCCTAACTTTAATTAATCCATTTACCCAAAAATCTGGATAGTAGAAACCTACTCCGGGAAGAATAAAAAATGCAAAGTTTGGAATGTCGTAAAAATCTAAGGCTCTGATAATTCCAGCTACGATTGGGAAAAATACAATGAGTAAAATTTTAAATGAAATAAACTCATCAGAAGTGAGTTGATCTTTCAATCCACCACTGATTAATTTTCTGCGATATTTTAAACGCATTTTTTCGAAACGTGGTTTTCCACGAATTGCAGGCATGATGTACTGAGAGAAAAATGGACGAGTTAAACGCACGAGAGTGTTCGACGTTTTCTTTCCATCAAGGTCGCGCATATTTTCCTGAGTCGACATATTGTCTTGCTCAGAAAGAAGCATTCGCATGAATAAAAATATCGATAAAAATGCTAACGCATATCCCGCATAAAGCACTAAATCCCGATAGTCGGTAATGTTGAACATTTAAACTCTCCCGTCATCTCTTCGGCATCTTTCCTTAATCACTGAAATAAGTTACGCTGTTTTAGAGAGGGAAAAGCATGCAGAAATCGAACAAAAATTTTACACTATTCTTACTGGCGTCAATTTCCGCAACGCATCTTTTTGGGTTCAACGACTCTCAAGCTGAGCTCCTTTGGGATAATTGGTATATTGTCACCTCGAATGGAACCCCTGATTCCTATTACAATGAGCAAGCTGAGCTTGTTGGTGATAAAGCAAAAATTCGGGTGAACACCTGGATCAAAGATGGAACAAAAATTAAGAGTGAAAATCTTGGCGCTACCGCCAAAAATACGCCGCTTTTAGAACCCTTACTTTTTAATTTTAGAACTCAAGATAACGGCATGGAGAAGTCCATGGACGGCACCATCATGAACAACGGGAAAGTTTTTTCAGTTAAAATCAAAAAAGGGGATAAAACTTCTAACCCGATTCGAGCAGAAATGCTTCCTAAATTGATTCTGGTGTCATTTTTTCCAGTTTGGATTCATAAAAACTATAAAAACATCAGCTCTGTGCAACCCAAAGATTTTGCCGCAATCATTGAAGATCAAGTTGCAGATCAGGTGCCTGTGATTCAGGGTAATGTTTATGAAATGATTCCAGATGCAACCGCTAAACAGCTGCACGCTAGAAAACTAAGGGTAGTATTCAACAACATCGTTGCCTATTGGTATGTTTCTCCAAAAGGTGATCCCATTGAGATTTCAGCACCAAGCGTGAAAAAAACAGTTAAAAAAGTAACCCGCGAAGTAGCAGAAAAGTTTCTGTGAGTTTTTTTTTTAGAATCCTACTTGTGATTTCATTTGTTTGGGTTTTTGCAAGGGGGGCAATTTACCTACTCCCTGGTGATCCCGTTGATTACTTGGTGAATGAATCATTGATCCAAATCACCAATGAAAAAAACATTGTTGAAATTCATAAACGAATGGATCTTGATATTTCATTTTTACAACGAATCACCTCGCTTCCTCGAAGTAAATCTCTCATTAACGATGAACCCACTCTTCCATTAATGAAGAAGGCTTTTTTTAATTCTCTCAAGCTAACTTTTATTACTTTTCTATTTACATTTATTTTCACCTTACTTTTTCTCTATCTCGGTTATCTTTCTAAACGTTGGGATGCATTTGGAAATGCTGTTTCAATATTTTTGGCTTCAGTTCCCATTTTTATTTCAGGTCCCTTACTTCTGTTTTTATTCTCGTTAAAGCTCAATATCTTTCCAGTCACTGGACATGCACTACTGCCCTCAATTTGTCTTTCATTGTATTTAACTGGATTTTGGTTCAGATCTATTTCTCAAAAAATTACGCAATATCTTCCCCATAGCGCCGTGCCTGGAGCAAGGGCGAGGGGTTTAGATGAAAAGAGAGTATTCCTTTTTTATTTAATCGCCCCTTGCGCCGGTGGATTGATTCGATTTTTCACCGCCCAACTCGGAAATCTTTTAAATGGAAGTTTAATTGTTGAAATTATTTTTCAGTGGCCTGGTCTTGGCTATTTACTTTCCGATGCCATCACTAAACGCGATTATCCCGTCATTGAAGTTGGATTATTCACTGTTTCACTCATCACTCTGATTAGTCTTCAAGTAGGCAAATGGTTACAAATTAAATTGGAGCCAAAACAAGCATGAAATCAGAATTACATCCCACTTTTCGTTTTTCATATCTTTGGTTAATTTTCTTTATCTCTGCTTCTTTGATTGCTTATTTATTTCAAAATACAATTCAAAGTCATAATTTAGAGCAGTCATTATTGTTTGGATTTGATCCTTTTGGTAGAAATTGTATTTTACTTTCATTCAATGCAGCAATGCAGAGTTTGTTAGAAATTGTACCACTTGGAATCATTTGTTTGTTTTCATCCTTTATACTATCAACTTGTTGTTTTATTAAGAATTCAACTTTCCAGTTTTTTTGGAATACTTTATGGGAAACCATTTATTCTTTACCTGGATTCATCATCGCAATCTCGCTCACTGCTTTTTTTCCAACTACAAAATTAATCTTTCCCTTGGCTGTGGTTTTTTTACTCATCCCCTATCTCATTCGATTTTATGAAGGCCAAATTCAATCATTGCTCACTCAAGATTACATCACTCAATCGATTGCTCTTGGCGCAACGCCCATTCATCTCTTTCGTGTGCACATCATTCCAGAACTTTTTCTAGCCACAAAAGCCATCCTTCCTTTTTTAATCACCAGACTTCTCATTATCGAAACATCATTGACGTTTGTTGGCTTAAAACAGCCTGGGAATATTACTTCTTGGGGAGAGCTCCTCTATATGGGAAAAGACTACCTTCTTGAAGCACCCTGGATCTCATTCTTTACCGCTCTACCCTTATTTTTAACGATATTTTCATTCCACTTGATTTCAAAAAACGAAGCTTCATAATCAATTCATGACATTCAATATAGGTGATTTAGTGATTTTGGGTTTTAAGGGTTATGATGTTTCAACAGAAACTCAGAACTTAATATTAAAATACGGAGTTTCAAATTTTATTTTATTTGGACCCAATCATCCAACGAATAAAAACTATTCCTCTAAAGATCAATTAATTGAACTCACAGATCAACTTCAATCCGTTCAAAGAGAATCAAAACTTCCGATGATCGTTTCAGCAGATCAAGAGGGCGGAAGAGTTCAAAGATTTAAAAATGATTTCACCATTCTTCCTTCGGCTAAAAAATTATCTGAAATGAATTCCTCAACGCTTGCTTTTGAATTGGCTCAAATTCAGGCAAAGGAACTCTATGCTGCCGGTATCCAATTAAACTTTGCTCCTGTTTGTGATATCAACACCAATCCAGCAAATCCAGTGATTGGTGATCGAGCATTTGGTTCTGATGAGCCTACCGTGAGTAAAATGGTAACCTCTATCGTAAGGGGGCATCTCACGCAAAATGTTCAACCTTGTATTAAACATTTTCCAGGTCATGGTGATACCCATACTGATTCTCATTATGCCCTTCCTACCGTTCATACCCCTTTAGAAACCTTAAGATCTAGAGAATGGGTTCCCTTTCATCGTGCCATGAAATCGGGATGCAATTTTCTCATGAGTGCCCACATCATGCTTCCTCACCTTGACCCTGAATTTCCCGGCACCCTTTCTAAAATATTTTTAAAAAAATACCTCCGTGAAGAACTTCAATACCATGGTGTGGTGATCAGTGATGATATGGAAATGCAAGCCATTACAAACCACTACGGCGCAACCGAAGCTCCTATTTTGGCATTGGAAGCTGGATGTGATTTATTGTGTTATCGCACAGAAGAACAAGCGGTGATTGCGATGGATGCCATACAAAAAGCCATTACCGATAAACGACTTTCGGTATCTCAGTTAGAAGCATCAGTAGAACGAGTGCGTAAAATCAGAAGTCAGTTGAAATTGGCAAAAAATGAAATGAAAACTAGTGAGCGCTTGAGTTTGATTGGTAATCCACATCATCTTGAATTTGCTCGGCAGTTCCTGTGATCAATTTCTCAGAACTAGAAATATAATCATAGCTAGTCATCGCGCGATAAAGTGAAGATTCACTCACCCAAATATATCCGCCTTCGCATTGGTGTCTAGGATCATAACTACTACAATCAGTACCGTAAGAATTTTTAATCAAATACTGGCATTCTTGATTGCTTGAATTATACCGACGTCCCATGAGGAGAGTGGTATGAAGTTCAGAGAAACTTACTTTGTATTGATCAATATTTTCTAAAAATCCATAAAAGAAATCAACTGTGAGCGGAGATTTCTGATCTAATACTCTGTTGATTCG
This sequence comes from Bdellovibrionales bacterium, assembly GCA_947372355.1. Lineage (GTDB taxonomy): Bacteria > Bdellovibrionota > UBA1018 > UBA1018 > CAIMNF01 > CAIMNF01. Next base: position 8,304 of record CANBTI010000033.1, read on the forward strand.
ATTAAAGGCATTTTTTCCTCTAAAATTCATCTCAATACCAGTGATCGTTTTTGGGAAAGGCATTCTATGTGAATCACAAGCAAGTGAACGCAGTTCATCTAATACAAATCCATTCACACTCTTAAAAATAATTTCGTAAAATTGTTCGTGAGAAACTTCTTTAAATTCGTATACAAAGGGCAAATCTGCTGGAGTAAGATAGATTCCATTGAGCGCATTTTGCTTTAGTGAAAGAATATCTTGAATTGCAGTACCCAGTGGAACTTGAATGGCTTCACCCTTACCCTCACCAGTCATCGTAAGTTTTGTCCAAGTTTCAGAAGGCAAATACTCTTCAGGACAATATCCAATGGAAGAAATATCGTACATTGCACCACGAATAAAACCAGTTTCAGGAACCAAACCACCACGAAGCCAGTTCAATAAACGTGGCCATTTCCGATGATTATAATTTAAAGCAATGTCTGAAGCAGAGATTTGAACTGGAACTCGACTAAAAAATTGAAGGTAGTCAGCGGCCGCATGGGCATAACACCAAGAGATGTTGCCCTGATTACGCATTTTCAATGGGAAATCATTTCGTAAATCGATCAGTGTGCAGTTAGATTCTTGGGTTACATAAAATGAATACGCATGATTCATCGTTGAAAAAAACAGCACCAATGCAAAATACAAAAACTGAGGTCTAATCACTCCTATTCCTTATCGCAGTCTTGTGTTTGATGGCAATAGTGAGCACGCTAATTATTCCAAAATTCTGCAACATTGATAGTCCTGATTTGGATTAGAAATACTATGAGTCTTCAGATTTGAAGCATGAACCAACTTCAATTGAAGAACGCTGAGAAGAATGAGAATTGCCAGGTAAACGTTACTTAGAATTTTATTCATTTGAGTACTCCTTTGCTCAACTCCCTAAAAAGCAATCCCCATGCCACTTTAAATCGATCTCATTTAGATTTAGGGCCTTTTGAGGGATTTAACTCCAATCGATGCCTGCGCCGCACCACCCACTGGTGTCAAAATAATCTCAATACAAATAGCCACCTATCTAAATTAAAATGAGTGAAAGAGGAAATAAGATGAAAAAAACATATTGGTTAGCAGCTTTATTATTAGTAGTTCAAACATTGGCCTTAACTCCACAAGCTTCAGCAAGTGCAAGAGCAACAAAGAAAATCGGTTTGGATCTAGGGATCATCACTGAACCATTTCCAAGTGTTCTGGGGTTCAGTGCATCTTACAATGTGGCGCCATTTCTAAGATTAACAGGAGGCTACGGTACCGTGAGTGTTCCCGCTTCTGGTGTTGATGTAACCACCGTTGCATTTGATGCAAAAGTTTTTCCACTGGATTGGAATTTTGCTCCTTTTGCCGACATTGGTTACACCAATGTATCAGGTTCTGTAGGTGCAGGTAGTAGCTCAGTAAAGGGTTCGGGAGCCGCACTTGATTATGGATTCGGAATCGACTGGCAAACGTATCTTGGTTTCAACTTTGGTGTTGAATACAAATTGATCACTCTCAGTGGAACATCAACTGGTCTTCCTGGCGTTTACTTCGGTTGGTTCTTTTAAATTTAAAAACCTGAATATTCTTGGTGCTCTCCGAAAACTTTTCGGAGGGCATCAGAAATTTCTCCAAGAGTGCACTCACTCTTCACAGACTGATAAATCAAGCCCATGAGATTGGCATCCCCTTTAGCTCCATCAATTAAAATTCGAAGTGAATCTTGAGCTGCGGCCGCAGAGCGCTTCGCACGATAAGCACGCACTCTTTCCACTGATCTTTGCTCTAATTCAGCTGGAACTCGCATCAATTCAATTTTTTTATGGGCCCCTTGTTCTTGGAAACAATTCACACCCACCACTTGTAACTCTCCTGAGTCCATTTTCTTTTGATCTTGATAAGCGGAGTTTAAAATTTCTGTTTGGATAAAACCACTTTCAATACAGGCAACCGTTCCGCCCTTTTGTTCGATCTGTTCTAAATATTTCCAAACACCCTCTTCAACTTGAGAGGTGAGACTTTCCACAAAATAACTTCCCGCCATTGGATCTACGGTTTGAGTCACATTCGTTTCCGCGGCAATCACTTGCTGAGTTCTGAGTGCGAGTAACGCTGAAGACTGAGAAGGAAGCGCAAGCGCTTCATCCATAGAATTAGTGTGTAATGATTGAGTTCCACCCAAAACAGAGGCCATGGCTTGAATCGCCACACGCACCACATTGTTTTCAGGTTGCTGAGCAGTGAGGGTAGAACCAGCCGTTTGAGAATGAAAACGAAGCATCATGGACCTAGGATCTTTAGCGTTGAATTTTTCTTTCATGATCCGAGCCCAGATTTTTCTAGCCGCTCTGAATTTTGCGATCTCTTCAAAAAAATCATTATGCACGTTAAAAAAGAAACTGAGTTGGCCAGCAAAAGTATCTACGTCGAGTCCTGCTTTTACAGCAGCATCCACATAAGCGATCGCATCGGCGAAAGTGAATGCCAATTCTTGAACCGCGGTAGATCCTGCTTCACGAATATGATAACCAGAAATGCTGATGGGATTCCATTTGGGAGTATTTTTTGAACACCAATCAAACATATTGGTAATTAATCTCAAAGCGCCTTGAGGTGGATAAATATAATTTCCGCGGGCGATGTATTCTTTTAAAACATCGTTTTGAACGGTTCCACGAAGTTCTTTCGGAGATGTCCCTTGCTCTTCCGCTAACGCTACATAAAAAGAAAGTAAAATGGGTGCGGTTGCATTGATGGTCATGGAGGTAGAAACATCTTTTAGCGGAATGCCTTTAAAAAGCGTGCGCATTTCATCCAAATTAGAAATGGACACCCCCACTTTTCCCACCTCACCTTTTGAACGAGCGTGATCGGGATCATATCCTAGCTGAGTGGGTAAATCGAAAGCCACCGATAATCCCATAGTTCCTTGAGCAAGCAAATAACGGTAACGCTCATTGGATTCTTCTGCCGTTCCAAAACCTGCATACTGGCGCATCGTCCAGAGACGACCGCGGTACATGTTTTTTTGCACTCCTCGTGTGAATGGATATTGCCCGGGAGCCCCTAATTTATCTTCCAGTTCTGAAGGTAAATCTTTGGGAGTATAAATTTCTTTAATGGGAATTCCAGAGCGACTAATAAAAATTTTAGGAGTTTTTTCCATAAACCATTTTTACCATAAAAAAGGCGAAGAGCGCTAATACTTGAAGGATCGATTGCTCTTTTTTTCAGAATGACGCTTATTGCTCTGTTTAGCTTTCAACTTACTGGTATAGGATTGCTTGGTTTTTTTGCGGGCTTTTGGCTTATGCAAGGCTTGAGCGATGATTTCATTCAACTTGAGGATACTATCCTCTCGATTTCGAATCTGATCTCGAAAGCGATCACTCGTGAGCACCAAATCTCCATCTTCATTGAGCTTAAGGGCAAGTTTTTGGACCAATACCGCTCGAACTTCTTCTGAAATGGATCGACTGGAATAAATATTCCATCTGAGAACCGCTTTGCTATTCACCTTGTTCACGTTTTGTCCGCCGGGGCCAGAACTCCGTACAAAAGTAAATTCAAACTCTGACTGAGGAATGATGATTTTCTTTTCCATTACTTTTCTTGAATAGTTGAAAATACCTTCAACCATTGATCATAATTTTCATCTGCAACTGAGGCTGTCCATTCCCGAATGCCAGGAAAAACTGCTCTACCCAAACGAAGGGCTTTTCTTGCGCTTTCAGGCTTCCACTCATTATTTTTATACTCTTCAATTCCGGCATTTTTACGAGCTAAATCAAAACCAATTTTAGAGCAGACAAACTCGATGTGTTTTTTCTCGCCATTAAAATAGGGTTTCAAAAATACAAATGCATTCTCAATCACGGAAAGCTCACTGGAATCAAAAAGATCAGGTGCCACCATCACTAAAAGTGCCCAGCCCTCTAAATTATACTCATGATAGTGAAGGGCATCGCGTTGTCTGAAATCTAAACTTCCATATTGAAGTTCTTTCACATTATTCAGACAACTTGGATCAGGTTTCCATCCCGCTGGAGGTAATAGATCTTGGGTAATTTGATCTGAAATTAATTTTTTGTTTTGAAGATTGATCGCTGGATCTTTTAAGATTTTTCCAACCAAAGATCGGGTGAACAATCGCCAAGTATTGTGATTATTCACTCGGCTTAATTGATCTTTATCTTTTTTATTTAAAAACGAATCGCTCGCCGTTAAAAATGATTTTACCCAATCCCGAATCAACTTTTGATGTTCTATTGAAAGTTTTGAAATCATTAAATCAATGGATAGAAATACCTGAGCAAATAAAAGCTCATTGATTGGATTCCCCGTAGGAACATAGGTTTTTGCCCAAAGTAAAATATTCTTCTCTGCAGCTACTTTACATTGTTCTGCCAATTTGACCGTAGCAATGCGTGAACAAAATGCGAATCGAAATAAAATACTCATATCATGAAGGGCTGCATCGGCTTCATGATATTCTGGTTTAGTGGAAAGCACGCCCTCGTGTTGAATCCGAGAAACCACATTCAAAGTTGGGTGCTGCACTAAATCTTCTTGTACTTGCTTTAATATCTCGCTGCTCAGTTTTATTGATTTAATTTGAGCATCTGTTTTTTTCCATGGAATCTGTGCGTGAGAAACACTCACCGACATGAAAAACAATAGAAATACCAACTTAAACAAAACTCACCAGCTCTGTGCCTGTCTCTACGTTTTGGCCTTCCGTGATTTTCACTTCTTTGATCACGCCATCTTGAGGAGATTTGATTTCATTTTCCATTTTCATCGCCTCCATCACGATGATCGCTTGGCCTTTTTTCACCTCTGCACCAGCAGCAACATGAACTCTTAAAATCTTACCTGGCATTTGTGACTTTACTTTTGCGCTCTTCTTCACTTTTGCAGTGCCTGAAGAATCACCTTCACCTGCTTTTAAAAACCCAATACCGGTGATGAGTTCACTCCGGCGGCGATTGAGAAGAGTGTATTCTGCTTGCCCATCATCATTGATGGATTTACGAACATCATACCCCACCACGCCTTTATCGGTTTCAATCCAGATGCCTTGATCATCACGTACCCAACGAACTGGAATGGAACGACCATCCACTTCCACTACCGATTCACCGGTTTTTCCACGAGGAGTGTTATTCCACACTAGTTTTTTTGATCCAACTTTTCCTTCAATCATCTCAAACTCTCCAATTTAGAACGCTGATTCCAGATACTGACTGGCGCTGATCCCACACCTGAATCAGAAGCAACTTCACTTCCTTCTGTTAATCGAAGAAGAGCTAACGCGATCGCCGTTTCTTCACTCACTTCTTTCAACACTTCATCTGTAGTGAGAGAAGGATTATTTGGAATTAAATCGGTCGTCGTGTTGCCATCGATCGTATCTTTACAACGAACGAGTTTTCTCAAAAATGAAACATTCGTTTTGAGTGATCCCTTAATTTCTCCACTCGCAGTTTTTGGAGCTTCAATCGAAAGTTCATCCAAAGCCACCCGCATGCGTGCTACGGCTTCATCACGAGTGCGTCCCCATACGGAAAGTTTGGCGATCATTGGATCATAAAACATAGAAACTTCACTGTTTAAAACCGGGCCGGTTTCATAAGAAGAATCCCAACGTAAAAACGGACCATTCGGCTGCGTGATTTTTCCAATTTTTCCAGGAGCCGGTAAAAAATGATGAGGATCTTCGGCATAAACACGCACTTCTACAGAAGATCCACTTGTGGTGACTTCTTCTTGAGCGGGAAGAACGAGTTCTCCAGCCGCAAGTAACAATTGCCATTCCACTAGATCAATTCCTGTTACCCATTCTGTAACTGGATGTTCCACTTGCAAACGAGTGTTCATCTCTAGGAAAAACCAATCGCCTGATCCATCCACGATAAATTCAAAAGTTCCGGCACCCGCGTATTTGATTTCTTTTGAAACCATCACGGCTGCATCTTGCATTTTTTTACGTGTTTCAGGATGAATTTCTAAAATCGGAGAAGGGGATTCTTCCCAAACTTTTTGATGGCGGCGTTGAATCGAACATTCGCGTTCGCTCAAATGCACAGCCCCACCCTTGCCATCACCAAAAACTTGAATCTCTACGTGATGGGGTTGTAAAATATATTTTTCCACATACATGGAACCATCACCGAAAGCAGCAAGTGCCTCACGAGATGCGCCCTCAAATGCAGCAGCCACTTCATCCTCTGAATCCACTCTGCGCATTCCCTTACCACCACCACCAGCAGTGGCTTTTAATAAAATCGGAAGTTTTACTTTTCTCGCAAATTCAATGGCTTCTTTTGCGTCTTTGATCGCGCCAGGAGAACCAGGAACCCCGGGCATACCGATTTTTTCTACGGTTCTACGCGCAGTGATCTTATCTCCCATCACATTCATCGAATGCGCAGAAGGACCAACAAACGTTAAGCCCGCCTTTTCACAAGCTTCCACAAAATGCGAGCGTTCAGATAAAAACCCAAAACCCGGATGCACATATTTAGCACCGTGCTTTTTAGCGGCAGCAATAATTTTTTCAGCTACGAGGTAAGAATTTTTAGGCTCTGATCCGCCGATGTATTCAGCGAAATCACAAAACTTCACATGCTCTGAAAAACGATCTGCATCTGAAAACACTGCTACCGTTGGAAAGCCCAACATCTTTGCCGTGCGTGCGATCCGAATCGCAATCTCACCACGATTGGCAATCAACACAGGAGCTCTGTTTTTTTGAATAAACTTGTTCATACTCATAGAGGTATATTTCCATGCTTACGTTTAGGCGCCGTTTCGCGTTTACCTTCAAGCAAGGAAAGAGCTTGAATTAAACGAGTGCGGGTCATTTTGGGTTCGATCACTTCATCGATGTAACCCAGTTCAGCTGCCTTATAAGGATTGGCAAATTTTTCTTTGTAATCCGCAACGAGTGCAGCACGAACAGAATCTAATTTTCCTGCTTTTTCTGCAGCCAATACTTCCTTACGATACAAAATATTGATCGCGCCATCGGGGCCCATCACGGCAATTTCTGCATCGGGATAAGCAAGATTCACATCTGCACGAATGTGTTTCGAAGCCATCACATCATAGGCTCCGCCGTATGCTTTACGCGTGATCACGGTAAGCTTAGGCACAGTGGCTTCAGCGTAAGCGTATAATAATTTTGCTCCGTGCTTAATGATTCCACCATATTCTTGTTTGGTGCCCGGAAGAAATCCTGGAACATCCACAAAAGTAATAATCGGAATATTAAAAGCATCACAATAACGCACAAAACGAGCTGCTTTTACAGAAGCCGCGATATCTAAACATCCTGCCAAATGGGCGGGTTGATTTCCTACGATACCCACTGTTTTTCCATTCATGCGGGCAAAACCCACTACAATGTTTTGAGCATAGCTCTTATGAATTTCTAAAAAATCGCCCTGATCAATGACATCTTCAATCACACCACGAATGTCGTAAGGCTTAATCGAAACATCTGGTAAAATTTTATCAATGTTTGCGCATAAACGATCCGCAGGATCAGTGCATTTCACCACAGGCGCTTGATCTAAGTTATTGAGCGGTAAAAAATCCATCAATCTACGAACACCTTCAAACATCGCGCGTTCATCGGCATAAACAATTTGGCACACACCACTTTTTTCAGCGTGAGTTTCCGCTCCACCTAAATCTTCTTTGGTCACTTCTTCATGGGTCACTGTTTTAATCACATCCGGACCAGTCACAAACATATAAGAAGTATTTTCCACCATCGCGATAAAATCCGTGATCGCAGGCGAATAAACAGCACCGCCCGCGCAAGGTCCAAGGATCAAACTAATTTGTGGAATGACTCCGCTTGCTTGAACATTTCTCCAAAAAATCTCAGCGTAACCACCCAAGGATTCAACACCCTCTTGAATACGCGCTCCTCCGGAATCACTGAGTCCGATTACGGGCACTCCGGTTTTAAGAGCAAGATCCATCACTTTACAAATTTTTGAAGCATGCGCCCCAGAAAGGGATCCACCGAATACGGTGAAATCTTGCGAGTATAAACAAATTTTTCTGCCATTGATGGTTCCGTATCCAGTCACCACTCCATCCCCCAAAAACTTTTGCTGATCCATTCCGAAATCAGTACAGCGATGGGTGACAAATTTATCCATCTCCACAAACGAACCTGGATCCACTAATAGATCAATTCGCTCACGTGCGGTTAACTTTCCCGATTGATGGTGCTTTTGGATTCGATCCGCTCCACCACCGAGTTCGGCCAATTGTTCATGGTGCTTCAAAGTTTCTAAAGGTGTTTTCGACATACGCTAAATGTATCCACAACCTAGGGCATTAGGCAACTTTTGCCGACGTCAATTCATCCTCCTTTTCGGGGGATAAGTCATAGGCTAAAATAAAGGAGTGAGGCTCTCTCTTCTTTCTATTTTTTTCTTTTTGATCGCACTCTTAGCAGAGCCAAAGGCACACGCTTGGTCTCCCTATTTTGAGTTGGGCACCTCGCTCGGAAAACTCTCCTCAGTCGATTCTTTTTTTGGACTCTCCTCCACCGGCACTTCTTCCAACCTTGGATTCTGCGGATCCTTTAGTTTTTATATGCCAGTGACCTCTCCCAAGAATTTTTTCCACTTCGATTTAGGGCTTCAAAATAGGATGTATTTTGTCTCTAGCACAACGCCCAAATTAGATTTAGCAATGCTTTCCACGAATATTGCGATGAGATTTGAGTTTTATCGCTTTTACGTTGGGGGTGGTTACGCTCCCTTTACCTTGGCTGGAACTTCAGGACCCACCAGTTTTCACACGAACCCAACGGCTACCACCTACTTTTTGGAAGGCGGGGTAATATGGCGCGTCGTTCCTGAATTACAAATTGTTGCCACTTACGCGATGGAATACGGTATTTCCCCCAAAAGCCCTTCTCCTGGAACCGAATACGGACTTCGATTTCGTTTTCCAATCACGCCCTATGCTTCGGCCCAAGATGCATCGGGTAAATTTGATGGCTTCCGATATCCTTTTGGCTTCATGAAATAAATTTTTATCTTCTCAAAAATCCTCGTCAAACTTTCAAAACTCCTTTAAATTTAAAGGCATATGGAAAAACTTAAAGCCCTCTTCAAATCCAAGGCGGATATTCTTTCAGCTGAGATTAAAGATATCATTAAAGATCACGGCACTAAAAAAGTGGGTGAAGTTCAACTCGCTCAGATTTATCAGGGAATGCGCGGAATCACTGGAATGATTTACGAAACATCACTTCTTGACTCAGAAGAAGGAATTCGTTTTCGTGGTTTCACGATTCCAGAATTACAACAAAAACTTCCTCACGCAAAAGGCGGAAGTGAGCCACTTCCAGAGGGATTATTTTGGTTGATGCTCACGGGAGAAATTCCAACTCAAGAAGATGTTGAAGCCTTGAGCCGCGATTGGGCGGAACGCGGAAACACGATTCCAAAACATGTTTTCAAAACGATTGATGCGCTTCCACCTGAAACTCATCCGATGACCCTTCTCGTAGTGGGCATCATGGCGCTTCAAACTGAATCTATTTTTGTAAAAAAATATGCTGAAGGCGTGAATAAAAAAGATTATTGGGGAATCACCTACGAAGACTCCATGAATTTGATCGCTCGTATGCCTGCAGTGGCATCTTATGTTTATCGCCATAAATATAAAAACGGTGAAAACATCTCTCCTGATTATTCTCTCGATTGGGCTGGAAATTTCGCTCATATGCTTGGTTTTGATCAAGTGAGTTTCAAAGAACTCATGCGCATTTACATGACGATTCATGCCGATCATGAAGGCGGAAACGTTTCTGCTCATACTACTCATCTCGTGGGTTCAGCATTATCTGATGCTTATCTTTCTCTTGCTGCCGGCATGAACGGCTTAGCTGGTCCACTTCACGGATTAGCAAATCAAGAAGTGATCAAATGGATCAAGGAAATGCAAAAATCCATTGGCTCTGAAACTCCAACCGGTGAACAGATTGCTGAGTACGTACAAAAAACATTAGCCGATGGAAAAGTAGTACCAGGATACGGACACGCCGTTCTTCGCAAAACCGATCCACGTTTCACCGCTCAACAAGAGTTTGCTAAAAAACACATGCCGAATGATCCATTAGTAAATACGGTTTGGAAAATTTACGAAACCGTTCCTCCGATTCTTCAAACAAAAGCAAAGATTAAAAATCCTTGGCCAAATGTGGATGCACATTCAGGCGCATTACTCGTTCATTACGGAATGAAAGAGTATGAGTATTACACGGTATTGTTTGGGGTGAGTCGTGCTCTTGGAGTTCTTGCTTCACTTTGTTGGTCTCGCGCTTTGGGTTTCCCACTAGAACGCCCGAAATCAGTGACCACTGAAAACGTGAAGGCTTGGCTCAAAGGCGAAGATACGATTTGGGAATAATTCCCTTATTTTGACTTAATTAATTAGCCCAACGACGATCGCGAGTTTTGCGTAATGAATTACCAATGGTGTAACTCAAGCCCACACTCATAGTGATCGTTTTTCCAGCCATTCCACTCATCATTTGTGATTGAAGCGGATTAGAAAGATCCGGTGATTGTGGATAAGTTAAACTGTTTGCCGAATAACTATATTCACCATTCAAACTCAAACTCATGGCTCTACTCAATTGAAAATTGAGTGTTGTTCCACCACTGAATTTTTCATAACCATGGTATTTAAGATTTTCATCGATCCCTGCATTCATTTTGATGCTCACTTTGCTATCATTGAGTACCCAATAAAAATAAATTTTTGCGAATGCTGAAAAATACTTTTCAGAAAGATTACCCAATTCATTGGCTTCATCCAGTCTCAAGGTGTTGTAACCAGTTCCTACACGGAATGAAAGCTCATGATTTTCAGTGCTACGAAAGGGAACCAAGGCATATTCAACGCCGATTGAATTTCCAGTTTTCATTTTGATATTGGAATTTTCATCTACGTTTTCAGTGTTCATTACCGCCACACTCCACTTACGCGCCATGGAGTAAACAAACAATCCCGCGAAACCCTTTTTATTAGTTTCACTGTTCAAATAACCATCACCCGTTGGGATGGTTGATTTTTTATAAGAATAATATCCAGAGAGATCTACTTTATACTTATCTTTTAAGTAACCCAATTCGCCATAAGTAGTTCCACTGAAAGATTGACTATCATAAGGAGCTCTTCCTTGTGAGTTGTAGCCACCGTTTAAACCAAGATCCAAATAAATGGGGCTTTTTTGTAAACGATCATAAAACCCATCTTTGTGCGCGGGTTGATTTCCAGCATCTTTAGGTTGATAAACCACTACCAATTGGCCATTTTTATCTTCAATCGTTTTCACATCAAAAAACAAAGATAAACCTGCTCCTGCGTGTTTGGTGAGTTCGGTGAGAATAGATATTTCATCCAATGATGTTTGATCAATTTTTTGAGAATATTTAAAATCAGAAACTTCGGTTTGATCTTTGGATCTCCAATCAAAGGTATAGCTATTGATTTTCTCTGAAACTGCTTCATCCGTCAGTAACAAAGTGATTGCAGCAGCTTCAAAATTATTTTCACGATGGATGATGGATGAATACTTGGAAAAAAAATCATTCATGAACTCTTGGCAAGATACTTTATTGGTATTTCTAAAATTACATTCTACCTGCACGGCTGTTGTACCCGCATCCAAGTTCATTTGAGAACCATTCGATTGGTTTTGAGCGTGGCCCGATTGAACCAAGCCCAAAAATAAAATTACAGATGTCAAAAATGGAAATGGTCGCTTCATCATGTCCCGCATGATAACCCGACCATTTCACTTTTTCAATATTTTATGTGTAAATATGAATTTACAACGAGTCTCGTTGAACTAAGCTGCTTCTCCCGAGCCGTGGCCACCATGAGATCCGCCTGCTTTTTCAGCAGCGGCTGCCGCAGCTGCCAACTCAGCATCACGTTGAAGCTTACGTTTATCGAGGCCGTATTTATCCACTTTCATGATTAAGCCCGCTCTTGAAATACCAAGTTCTTTTGCAAGTTTACTCTTATTCCATTTAGTACGGCGAAGGCCTTCTTTGATCATGATCTTTTCAAGCTCTTCAAGCGCATCTTTCAATTTGCCTGCAAACTTCACACTCATGGTTTTTCCACCCGCACCACTGCTCGTGGTTGCTACTGCATCACGAATGCGATGGGATAAAATTTCAGGACCAATCTTAGTTTCAGTCCCTGAAAGAACCACTAGGCGTTCCACTTCGTTTTCTAATTCACGAATGTTTCCTGGCCATTGATAATCAAATATTTTTTCCATCGCGCGAGAAGTGATTTGCTTCATCGGCACTTCTTTTTCTTTACAACTCTTCAGCATGAAATGATCGAGAAGAACAGTGATGTCTTCTTTACGATCGCGAAGGGCTGGAACCTGAATATTGATCACGTTAATACGATAGTATAAATCCTCGCGGAACGTGCCTTCTTCAATCATGGCTTTTAAATCACGATTGGTAGCCGCGATCACTCGCACATCTACTTTACGTTCTTCCGTTCCACCCACCGGAGTGAGTGTTCCTTGTTGAAGAACACGAAGTAGTTTTACTTGCATCGTGAGGGTCATATCGCCCACTTCATCTAGGAACAAAGTTCCGTTATGAGCGGCTTCAAATAAACCTTTTTTATCTTTGATCGCGCCCGTGAAGGAACCCTTCATGTGCCCGAACAATTCGCTATCGAGTAAGTTTTCATTAAACGATGCGCAGTTTACGGTCACAAAGCTTGAAGTTTTTCTAGGAGAATTGAAATGCACAGAACGCGCGATCAACTCTTTACCGGTACCATTCTCACCTTGAACCAAAACAGTGGCTTCAGAGGAAGAAACCTTATCCAGCATGGAATACAATTCCTGCATGGGTTTAGATTTACCAATCATTTGATTGTAGCTGTAACGGTTCTCTAATTGATTGCTGAGGGCATGAATGCGTGCCTCACGTTTAGAAATTTCAGTATGGAATGCGGTGATCTCCTGAGAAACGAGAGATACCATTTCATAAAAGTATTTCACTTCAGAAGGACTAAGCACTTTCATCTTTTGAGCTGCTTGTTCAAACAGTTCGCGGTCCATCCCTTTTTGTTCGATCACTTGGGCTGCGGCCTGAAGTTTTTCTGGATTGGTAGAAGCATCCACGTGGCAGTAAGCGATCACTGCGCCGAGGTATTCACCATCGAGCATTACTTTAGAGGCGAAAACTTTTTCAAATCCCAAGGGACCATTGATGATCCAGTTATTTTCTTTATCTTGAGAAAAGCGTTCAGAAGTTTCCTTAAAGAAGTTCAGGAGCATTTCGCGACCTGGATCTTTAGGGAGTAGATTTCCACATATAGGGTTCTTAAATTCGCGTTGGCGATCATATGGATCGTAGTTGCGAACATTTCCTCGTTCGTCTAAGAAAAACACCTCGGCATAAAACCATTGCCCGATGATTTGCTGAAGTTTGCGGATTACGTGTATATGTTTTAGTTCTTCCCAATTAATCATGTCTAATAGATCGTCAAAAGAGAGACAAAACTTTAGTTAAAGATTAGCCACCCCCTGACTAAGGTTTGGGCAGGGAGAAATCGTCAAAAAACCAGACACTTAAGCCTTTTGCCTCAACCTTTGACACACAATTACCGATAAGTGTTTGAATGTCCAACGTGCAAACTAAAGATGCTTTAAGCGTTTTAGCCTTAGATCACGATCGCTATTGCCATGAAGCAAAAGAGATTTTGAATCGATCTAATCAAAGCGGAGTGATCACCATTGGATTAGAACTAGAAATTTTTCTTAGAGATTCAAATGATCAACTCTCTAGCCTTGATCAATCACAAGAGTTTTTAAAAAAATTATCTGAACTTCCGCATTGGAAAATATTCCAAAGAAGCGATCAAAGCCAGTACATCACACGCGTTTCATTTGAATTAGAAAATGGAAAATATCATTCGGTTAAGTATGAGCATCCACCTCATTTGATTGAATTGGCACTCAGTTACTTTGATAATATTTTAGAGCTAAAAGAACATCTTCACTCAAGCCTAAGCGACATGCATCAGGCTGCACATCAGGCCGGATTAAAACTAGATATTAATGCCAATGCTGAGCCTACAAAGCTAGACTGGCCATTGATCAATAAAATAGAAGGTAGATTTGAAAATCTATCAAATTCTCGAAAAAAACTTTTTAACCATTTTAATCAAGAAATTGTTGATGAATCCAAGATTAACTTCACTACGTATACAGCCGCTACGCAATACCACATCGGCGGAATAAGATGGTGGAATCAAAATCCTGAATTCATGAACCGCATTCATCAAAATGAATTTCTAATCAGTGCCAATGCCTTTAAAACAAAAAAAGAATTTGATACTCGTTGGGATTCTTATCGCTATGTTTTCAGACAAATGAAATTACTTGGCTTTCCTCAAATTGATAATTGGACCTTTGAAAATTGGATTCAAACCATGATTCAAGATAATCCTTTTGAATCAAATTTAATTAAAATGCGGGATTTAGAAATCATTAAACCAAAATGGATTGGAACAATTGAGTTCAGATCAGATCCAGCCACTAAAGATTTAGATCTAATCATTGCACAGGCTGCATTACGATTGGGTTCATATTTAAATGCGATGAAGAGTGGTTACAAATCACCATTGAATTCCATGCCCATTAACGCATTAAGCGGATTATGGCATCAAGGCGATCACATTGGAAACACCTTTAAGCATGAGAGCGAGCTAGTGAAAGAGCACGCATGGAATGCCCTACGTGAACGCAACAAGTACGAAGAGGGTTTGTTGTGAAATCGGAAAAAACAACGAATCAGCTCGTGATTCAGGGTGTTTTAAAAGAAGCTTTTTTTAATGATTCTGTATTTGTATTGGAATCAAAAAACCAAGTTGAAAAATATAGAATCGTAGATATTTCTGAAAGTAAAATTAGAGATAAATCAGAAAACAAAAGAATTCATTTTAAAAAAATTGAAGGTAACTCAAAGTTTAATGAAAGTGATGAGTATGAGTTTTCATCCAAATTTCATCGCTATACCATTCATTTAAAGTTAAAATTTGATCACATTAACCACGATGAAATTGTATTTCATTTCCCAATAGAGATCACTTTAGAAAACCTCAGAAAAGCAGATCGCTCAAAAGTTCAAATCGAAGTTCAAAAACCATCACCCGTGGTCATTAGATCGGGAAACTTACATTCTGAAGGTGCTTTTATTTTGGAAGATACTTCTCAAGATGGTTATGGCGGAACGCTTACGGTATTAGAGGGCTTTCCAATTCTGAACCAAATGAATATTTTTGGCAAAATCGGGATGGGCGAAGAGCTTTCTGAATTGCGGGGAACGGTAGTTACCGCTGCAATGATTCAATCCCTGAAGCCGGGTTTTGATACCTATAGAATCGGGATTAAACAACTGGGATCGCAAAACTCTGAAGCTGCATACACTGGTGTTGATCGCAGAAAGCAGCAACGCTATCAATGTAATTTACAAATCGAGTTGGAATCAAAACTGCATCCAGGGCAGTATCTGGTATTAGATGTGAGCAATATATCGATTAACGGATTTTCAGGTAAAATTAGTTCTGGATCCGTGATTTCATCCGTACCCATTGGTTCAGTTTTCGAATTCAAGGATCAAAAAACAAAAGTGCGTCTCATTCAATTCAATCAAGATCACTTTCAATTTCATATTTACCAAAGAAGTGTTGAGGATGGAATTGCCTGGCTAAAAAAGATGACTCCCCTCATCCAACCCGGCGCCAAAACAACCACCAAAGATTCGCGTGATTTATACAGAATTTTTTTACAAGCCGGCGCCGTATCCACTCAATACTTAAAGCGCCATCAACTATTTGATGAATTACTGGTAAAAAATGGGCAATCAGAAAGCGATGATTCCCATATCCATCGTTGGTATGTGAGTGGCAACTCGAATTCAACTGAAGCTTATATCTCATCCATTAGGGTTGGGAATAATTGTTGGTATTTAGCAGATTTAGCAAAAGAATCGGATAGTCAAATCGACGGAAAAGAATTTACTAAGAAATTTTTTTCTAGTTTTGCAGAATTTGCAACATCATCTAAAGAAATAGGATCATTAATTGGCATCTGGGTAAAAGGCCATTCATACTGGCAAGATTGGTATCAAAAATTAAAAAGCAATTATAACGAACTTATTTGTGCAGATGTAATTATTTCATATTTACGAATTGGAAACAAAATCGATCAAACAATGAAAGCTTCAATTAAAAAAATTGAAAAAGAAGATTACAAACTAAGAATGCAAATAATTAAAGATCTATCACCTGAAGTAAATCGTTTTTTGATTTCAGCTTTTGATTTTGAACTTACAGGCGTTGGAAGTTACTCATTTATGAATGATGCTTCAACTTTTAATAGGGAATATTATTACTTAGATACTGATATTGGTAAATTTCTTGCCATCGTTAACAATGGAAATACTGGTGTTTCAATAAATCGATTTATGGATTCCTTTTTTTTAGTGCCGATTATGAATACACACAGTCCGACTCAGGATGAAATCAATCAACTCTACTCTACCTTTTCACAACTCGTAACAAATTCATTTTCAGCTATTCGAATTATTTCAGATAGCTATTTTGGAATTGGCACAGAAATGACCTGTTTATTAATGTACCCCAAAGCATTCACAACTTTTGCTGAGTAAATAAGCCTTTATTCTCCTTAATCAAAAACCAAAGAATCACAAAAAAAGTAGCAATTGATACATAAATTGAAATTTTATTTGAAATATAAATACTTTCTTCAATTGATTTGTAACTACCTATAAATCCAATCACTAACCCTGAAAACAAGATTCCGCTTCTAATGCTAATATTATTTAATAAATGCATAGAGGCCATATTTTCGTTCTTCTTTTTTAAAATAATCGATCTTTGATAGATCATCCTACTCGTAGATAACAATAAATACACTGGGAGAAGCATATAAATGCTCATCAATGATGAAACGCTAAAGTAATAAATTTGAATGAAAGTAATTAAAACAATTGAAAGCATGAGCAGCTTTTTTGGATTTATTTTATCGGCAATTTTTCCTAAAAATCCGGAAAACAAAATAGTAGTGATTCCACTAATGGTATATCCGATAGATAGTTGATCAGTAGAAATTGATTTTGCACTTAATAAATAATTGGGAAGATTAGTAATAAACAAGAAGGCGCTGAGATAACACAAAAACCCAGTTGAGATAATGTCTAGGTTTTCATTTATATTAAATTTTGGTTTTTGTATTTCAATTTTTTCATTAATACTTCTAAATCCATTCAGTGAAAACGGTAAAACCAAAGAAAGAATAAACGTTAATAAATAATAAAACCTTATATTTAATTTTGTAATAATAAACAAACACAAAGGGATACCAATCAATGTAATGAGTGATTGCGCCGTTTGCACTCGACCATTCCAAAGCCCTGTGTTTTTTCCATCATCAATTAAGTGAAGTTTGCTATAAGCAATAGCACCGATGATTCCACCAGTTAATCCACCCAACACTCTTGCGAAAATAAAACTTTGGTCATTAATTCCGATTAGCAAAACCAACTGAGAAATTGAAAATAAAAACAGCAACTTCTTAAGTAGCACAATTCCATTTGGGTCACCAATTTTTCTGATTAATAAACTGCCAATAATTGCAGCAATTGAATAAGCAGTAATACTAAATGCAATCGTTGTTGATTCAATTAAATTACCTTTATGAAAAACCGCCCCTGTAGGCCCTATCGACATAAAATCAATTAGTTGAAGAAATTGAATAGCATAAAGTACAAAAAACCTCGCCCAAGCTGTGCTCATTTCGCTATTATCGCATAATACAAATACAACACAAAATATCGTCAAAAAACTGTCGCAAGAGAAGTATTTTTAACAAAAAACTGAATAAATGCCGATATGTATGTGTGGATCCACTAGAGAAAATAAAAACGATTTTCGAAAAGTATACAACTAGTTATCACTTTTATCTCCGTGATTTGGTGAATAATAAAGTGTATGAGTTTGGTAGAAAAAAAAGATATC
>CANBTI010000034.1 GCA_947372355.1 Bdellovibrionales bacterium
AAAAGGAGCTGAAGACATCACTCTTTCCAACTGAGTGATGGGCGTGCGATTCATCGGAAACATCTGCGTTTGATACTTGGAATAAGTTTCGGTTTGGGAAAACTCTTCGATCGATTCTAAAAAACAAACGTCTTTCGTGCGTGAGTTCAGAATTTTTTCAAAATCAAAATCAACGGTGAGTGAGAAATCGGATTTTTCAAATGGCTTCACTTCGACCAATTGATCTCCAAGTTCGTATGCTAATGTATGCCCTGAAAATACCGTATCTTTAGTGGATTCATCAGCGCCCGCACTCACGTAAAAATAAGCGCAATGAAGTTTTTCTGATTGAACCTTCAGCAGCTCTTCACGGTAAGTACTTTTCCCCACCACTTCATTACTGGCAGAAAGATTTAAAATGAGATTCGCACCCTTCATCGCTAACTTTTGTGAAGGAGCTTCAGGCGACCAAAGATCTTGGCAAATTTCAATGCCCACACGAACGGGGCCACTACAAAATAGCTGATAAGGAGAAACTAGAAATTCTCCGAGCACTTCATCTTTCACCAATTCATGAACTTTTCTGCCACTGATGAACCAGCGGCGTTCATAAAATTCACCCATATTAGGCAGAAAAATTTTAGGCACCACTCCGAGCACTTTTCCAGCACTAATCGCCCATGCACCATTCAGTAAACGTCCATCAGGTAAACGCAATGGAGCTCCAACCACCCAGAGTCCGAAATGTTTTTTGGATTCAGCTACGATGAGGGCAATTGCTTTAGAGGCTTCATCGATCAGTGTATGAGAATGAAACAAATCCTCACAGGTGTATCCCGTGATGGAAAGTTCAGGAGCAAAAATTACATTTGCACCGTTGATAGAAAGTTTTTTAAAGTGATCAAGAATCAGGGGCGCATTTTGGAGCGGTTTACCGAGAATCATTTTCGGAACCACTGCTGCCACTCGAGTAAACCCGAACTCAGCCCAAGAATTCATCTGAATTATCCGTTCGCCGGAGCATCTGAAGCAGGAGCTTCAGTCGCACTAGCAGAAGCTTCGGCATTTACAGAAGCTGCATCAGCTGCAGCAACCGATGCTTCTTCTTTTGCAGAAGTTTCTTTTTCAGCCGCTTCCATTTTTGGAGTTGCTAATTGAACCGTGATCGCGCGCTCATTGAGAGTTGCACCTTCAAATTTTGTAACCGCATCGGCAGCCATCGCTTCAGTAGCCATTTCAACGAAACCGTAGCCTTTGGAGCGTCCTGATTTTTTGTTCACAATGATTTTTGCGTTTTCAACAGTTCCAGCCACAGCAAGGATCGTAGCAAGATCGGCATCATTCACATCAAACGGTAAGTTTCCTACAAAAAGTTTCTTTGACATATGCTGCCCACTTTAGCGAAAATGAAGCCACTATGGCAACCCTTTTTACAAAGATCATCAATCGTGAAATTCCGGCTAAAATCATCTACGAAAACCCAAAAGTGCTCGCTTTTGAGGATATTCACCCTCAAGCACCGCATCATTATCTGATTGTGCCCAAAATCGAGATCGCCACGATCAATGATCTCACCCCAGAAAATGCCGGCTATGTTGCTGAAATGTACTTAGCGGCAAAAGAAATCGCCAAAATGAAAGGTGTCGATGAGCGTGGTTACCGCGTGGTGATGAACTGCAATGCCGAAGCCGGACAAACGGTGTTTCACATTCATCTGCATTTTTTAGCGGGAAGAGAATTGCATTGGCCGCCGGGTTAATGAAGCTCTAATCTAAATCTTTTACTTGGAACGCTCACGCCATCCACCATCGTTCCATCAGTGAAGCCACTAATTTTAAGGTAACCAGTACTTTTATCTAGTTCGATGGTTTGCATATTTACGAATGCACCATCATTCGTAGACAAGGGATGAATGATTGAACCATCAAAATTTGAAACATATCCAATACCATCTAAGGTATAAGAAAATATTGATTTTCCACCATAAAGTGCGATTCCACCAAGGGAGCTAAGAGCAACACTACCGGTTCCGGCGCTGACAAAACCTCCGAACGAACCTTTTGAAAAATCAATTTCATAATAATATAAATTTAAGCTGCCTGTATCGATTGATAAACTTTCTACAGCAAGCGATGAAGTGCCTGCAAGAAATACTGCCTTTTGTTTCATGGCTGAATAATCGCTCACTGGATATGGAAGAGCATAGGCTGAACATTGAGTAGAATAGTAGGAACTATTGTTATCATCAAAATGGAAAGTGATAGCCAAACCACCATCGGAGGTAGTGTTACAAAGAGTTTCAGCTGCAGGACTTCCAGGAACCCCTACCGCTAGAGCTACAAAATCTCCTTTATCAATTGAAACCACGTCAGTAATTTTTGTAAAAGTTAAGCCATCATTCGTTGCTGAATCATAAAGTAAAGTTCCGCTATTATTATAATACTGAAGGGTATATCCATGTACATCTTCACCAGATATAACGAGTAAACCACCTGAGTTTTGATTAAATAAAACCTTATTACAAATATTACCCACGCTAAAGCTGACATCCCCACTCACACTCGTTCCATCGCAATAAGCATTTAAACTATCAGCATATCGATCCATAGATGGAGTATTTGGATTTGCTGTAAAATTATATGTTTTTGAATTATCTACTGAATAAAGTATTTGGTCTAAATATGACTGTATATAACTCAAATTTGAAAGAAGAGGATCAAACATTGTTCCAAATAAAATTTCATCATTAAACGCTGAAATTGTTGGAGCAGGACTATTATTTCCAAATGGCATAATAGAAAAAATTTGATTGTTAGCATTTGAAACATTGACCTGATTATTTGGAACCACCGTTCCTACCATTTTTTGAACTGATGTTCCTGTATAAATCGAGTAACCAGAAACTGTGCTCAAACCAGCATTGAAATCAATTTCTTTACTATTTGGAATGGATGAATAATCAGTTGAAGGTAAGGAAAAGAAACCACCTGTACAGACTGCAGAATTAGCACTGACCGCATCTGTGATGGTCCCATTGGTAACTGAAACAGCTATAGTGCTACCATCCGGAGAACAACTTCCAGTGATCGAATAGCTTGCATAATTTGCATCGACTATATCCACAGAGTTCAACGAAAGTGTTGGGGCTGGATCCTTGATCACGGTGTGTGTACTTGTTGTTGCAACATTTCCTTCCGCAGTGGTCATGGTTAAGTAGTAAGAAATAGTAGCGTAAAACAT
This sequence comes from Bdellovibrionales bacterium, assembly GCA_947372355.1. GTDB lineage: Bacteria > Bdellovibrionota > UBA1018 > UBA1018 > CAIMNF01 > CAIMNF01. Next base: position 3,220 of record CANBTI010000034.1, read on the forward strand.
TGAAGATAAATTGGTATTAGAAATGGTAAACAAATTATTGGTGCAAGTCGTACTTGCGGTAACGGTATGAGTACCATCCGTGAAAACCGCTGAAACAGTGGTTCCATCGGCTGCACTACAATATCCAGAAATAGAATTGTTGGAACTAGTGGTATCGCTAGAACCCAATGTTCCATCGGTTAAATAAATATAATCTTCAATCGTTCTCTCTGTTTTAACCTGAACTGGAGTATTTCGATAACCACTAGTTGAGTGATCACCTGCTTCTCCATCCTGATCATATCCCCAACAAAATGCACTTCCATTTGAACTTTTCAAAGCACAAAAAGTGGGAGAATAAGTAGTGTTTGCTAAACTGGTAATTCCAGTTAAAAAACCACTATTTCCAACTCCATGAACTTGCACTGGGTAAAACCGATCACTTCCAGAAGTATTATCTCCAATTTGGCCATAACTATTACTACCCCAACAATAAACACTTCCATCACTTCCCTTGAGTGCACATACATTAGCAACGCCACTCATAATACTGGTGATTCCAGTTAAAAATCCGCTATCATTTACACCATGCACTTGCACCGGAGTGGTTTTATTCACTCCAGAATTATTTCCTAATTGTCCATTTACGGAGTAACCCCAACAATAAACACTTCCATCACTTGTTTTCACTGCACATGCAAACCATGAACCAATAGTAACTTTACTGATTCCATTTAAAAAGCCACTATCACCTACTCCATGCACCTGAACAGGAGTGAGTTTATTGGTTCCGAATGTTCCATCACCTATTGCACTAGTAGTGTCATTCCTTCCCCAACAAAAAACGCTTCCATCACTACTCTTCACTGCACAAGTATTATATGGTCCCGCAGTTACACTGCTCATTCCAGTTAAAAAACCACTATCTCCTACCCCATGAACTTGAACAGGAGTACGCCTGTTGGTACCTGAAGTACCATCTCCTAGTTGGCCATAATTATTATATCCCCAACAGTAAACGCTTCCATCACTCCCTTTTAAACCACAGGTAGAATTTCCATTGGTACTTAAATTAGTGATCCCTGTTAAAAAACCACTATCACCGACTCCATGTACCTGAACTGGAGTGAGTCTTGTTGTGTTGGTATTATCTCCCATAGCTCCAAAAGTATTTCCACCCCAACAATAAACACTTCCATCACTTCCTTTAAGAGCGCAATTTAATCCACCGCCCATGGCAATACTGGTAATCCCACTTAAATACCCGCTATTACCCACACCATGAACTAAAGAAGGACTAAGGCTTCTTGAAGAAGTATTGTCTCCAACATTATAACCCCAGCAATAAACCATTCCTTTACTTGTTAATCCGCAAGCAGCACCCGCAATTTGAGTAAAAGGAATCATACCATGAGTAAGGGATTCGATCGTTGTATCCTTATTGAACGTAATCTGTGTAGCGTTCGCGCTACTCATGCTTGCATCTGCTTTTAACACCCCATCATTTAATGAGCTGGCATCAATTCCAGTTTTAGTAAAAGTTGATCCGTTACAAGTAGTGGTAGAAGTAACAGTATGAGCTGCACCGGCATCAGATAAGGTGATCGTCACTGTTGCTGAACTCACATTACAGGTTCCTGTTACTTGGAAATCAGATTTATTTGTTCCTGATGCTCCATTCCCATTCATGTAAGCATTCGTTGAAGGTGTGGTAATCGCTAATGCAGGCAAAATAGAAACGGTGATGGTGCGAGTTTGTGTGATCGCTGTTGAATTGACTGAAGCGGTAAGTGTGGTTGCTGTTCCTGCAGAAGTTCCAGTAAATGTTGCGGTATAAATTCCTGAAACAGGACCACTCGTTGCACCAATAGTTCCTGCTGATGTTCCACCACTCGCTGCAAAAGTTATAGTTCCAGTAATACTATTTCCGGCTGCATCTTTTGGAGTCACACTCATCGTGATCGCTGATCCATTCACGACTGTTGCAGAACTTAAAGTAAATGTAGATGTGCTTGCATTAAATGCTCCAGCCGTAATCGCAAACGAATTCGATACTGCTGTTACCGTTCCTGCAGTGATCGGAGCGCTCGCTGTGATCACTTTATCTGCACCCATCAAATCAATAGCTAAATTTTGTCCGGAGAAATCTGCCACTCCCGCTACTGCTGTTTTAGTGAGAGTTCCTGCTAATACGCCAGAACCTGTTGTGAGTGAAAGAGTCACTGTTTTTGTGGAATCAGCTCCAGTAGTTACCACATTGCCTTGTGCATCTTTAATAGTAACGATTGGTTGTTGAGCGAAGGCAGTACTAGATACGGTACTTACTGAAGGTTGAGTTGAAAATACAATTTGAGATGCAACAACCACTCCTGAAACAGGAGTTGCAGAAACGGAAGCCGTTTCACTCTCACCAGCGCTGTTGATTGCCACTACTTTAATCACATAAGCAGAAGCATTCGTTAATCCTGTCAGAGTATAAGGCGAGGTGACTGAATCAACACTCGTAAAAGTAGTGTCTGTATTTAATCGATATCGAACCGAATAACTGGCAGCTCTTGCAGAAGTATCCCAAGATAATTGAACAGAAGCATCACCTGCAGTGGATGCGGTGATTGAAAAAGTATCGGGTGATTCTAAGAATGGACGATGGCCGGGATCAAATAATGAATCAGGAGAGCTGCTTAAAGGATTTTGGCACGCAGTGAGACCCACGGAGAGAATCACTCCGAGAAAAATTGCGCATAAATGTTTACTCACTAACTTACCCATCATCCCCCCAAAGGATCTGGTACTTCTGTAAAACTTAAAGATTCATTATCTTATCGGCACTCTTTATATTTTATTTAATAGTCAAAGAGATGACAACATAATAACGCAGAGCAAAAATACAACTTAAGTCATCGCTTTTGCTTCGTTTTAAAAATTAATTTTATCAACTAAAATAGTGTACAATTAACACAGAAACTTTTAGATCATGAAAAAGCATCTTTTTGGAAAAGCATTTGTTTTTTTGCTTTCAATTCTCAACTTAACCATCACGTTAATTTTAATATTATTTATCTTCAAAACTGAAAATGCACTTTCCTACACGGTAAAAAAAGGGGAGTGGCTCGCTGACATTGTGCGTAAAAATATCCCAGGTGAAGTATTTGGAGAAAATGCAAATTTAACAAAGATTAAAAAACTGAATCCTGAAATTAAAGATTTTGATCTCATCTCACCAGGACAAAAAATTGAATTAGGATTAAAAGAAGAAACTGAAGCACCAATCTCCACGCCACCTGCTCAACCAGTTAAAATAGAACCCGTTAAAACTGAACCCTTAAAAATTGAAGCTGTTAATCCAACAACTCCTGCTATCAATACAATTGGATTAATCACCAATGCAAAATTTGTAGAAATTAAAGGCGTTCAAAACAACGGAACGAGCGGAAGATTAGTTTCTGATTTATCTTATGGGATAGGGCTTGAGTGGGGCCATGGATTTGGAAAACTATTCACCTCTTATCTTGGCTTTCTTTATCAACCGGTTACTTTTACAGAATCCTCTTCGATTACTTTAGAATCAAGAAATCAGTATCTGAATCAATATTATCTAGAATTAACCCACGAGTTTAATTCAGTGCTCAGCACTCAATTAAAACTATCCGATGAAGATGAAATTTTTTACAGAACAACCACTCAGAACTCTGCAATCATTGAGAAAGTTACCGTACCCAGCATTGCTCTTGGCGCTAGATATGATTTTCTGAATGCCTTGGGAATGAACTTTGCGATCAAAGGCAACTACCGCATTCACCTACCCTTTCAGAATGATTACTACACTTCTAAAATGGGCAGAGGTTACAAAGGTGTCCTTTTGGTAGAAAAACAGTTTTCAAGCTTCTCCATTTTTGGAGAGCTCTTTTACAGCAAAGATGTCATTCCAATTGAGCCGATTGATTTTAATTCTAGCGATCTTGGAGTTCAACTCGGCCTCAGATATCAATTTTAGATTCTCAATCAATGTATGATTCTGATTCCTGATGTTGAACCCACAAAAAATCCCATTGAAGTATAGGCAACAGGAAAAGTTCCAAAACCACCTGAAACCGAAGACTGAGTTAATGGACCATCTACATTTGAGCTGTCCCAATAGCTTCCTGCAAAAGTTGTTACCATTCCAGAAGAAACTGAGATTCTCCTAATGAGTGCATTAGTCGTATCCGCTACATATAAATAATTTAATCCATCACTGGTAATTGAATAGGCGTTATCAAATCGAGCAGCTGTGCCAACTGCGTCTACATATCCATTGATGTATCCACCTGGAGCAACTGCATCACCCGCCAATACCGATACTGTTCCTGTCGTGGAATTTATTTTTTTAATAGTAGTGCCATTATCATCGGTTACATACAAAAATCCACCTACACTGGTAATGCCATGAGGCATAGATAAGCTAGTCGTGATGGTTGTTACCACCCCAGTAGCAGTAATTTTTCTAATTGCTCCCACTCCTTCTGATGCTTCTGAAACATACAAATTGGTTCCATCAGTAGTCATTGCACTCATCCAACTAAAGCCTGCAGATGCTCCAGTTCCATCAATATCACCACAAGTAGGACTACCAAAAACAGTAGTTCCTGCAAAATTTGCAACTTCTCCATCAGGAGTGATCACCCGAATTAGACAACCATCGGCTACATATAAATTTGAACCAATAAATACCAATCCAACGATATTTCCAAATGAAGAAATTAATTTTGCTCCATTACCATTTCCAATCACACCCACTTGTCCAGCATACAAACTTGTTACGCCAGCATGATTAATTTTTCGAATGGTGTAGTTTCCAGAGTCAGCAACATAAACATCGGCTCCATCTGAAGTGATCGATGAAACTCCATTAAAGCGGGCATTACCAGCCACTCCATCTGCACTCCCTATTTCTGATAGAATTCCTGCATATGTGGTAACCGCCAGGGTTGTGGTATCCATTTGTTCAATCACTGAACTTCCCATATCTGCGATCAATAATTTTCCACCTTGGTATAAAACACCAGTAGGCTGCATGAATCGAGCTGCAGCTCCTATTCCATTTACAGAACCTGGAACACCCGCACTCCCCGCAATTGTTGAAACCAAACCTCCGGTGGTAACTTTTCGAATCGTAAAATTACTCATATCCGCAACGTACAAAAACGTTCCATCATTAGTGATGCCTGATGGCATACCAAATCTCGCCACAGCTCCGGTTCCATCAGCAGTTCCAGTTCCAAACACTGCATCACCGGCAATGGAAGAAACTGATCCGCCCGCTGTTGTCATTTTAATAATTTGGTTTTTACCTTGATCCGTAATGTATAAAAATCCACCTAAAAAAGTAATACCATAAGGGCTAGTAACAGAAGCAGAGTTTGCAATGGTGGTAACCACTCCTGTAGTGGTAACTTTTCGAATTAAACTGTTTGCAGAATCTGCTACATATAAATCTGTTCCATCGGTGGTGATTCCAATAGGTGTATTGAATGAAGCTGCAGATCCGGTTCCATTAGAACTTCCCACATTTGAACTGTCACCTGCGATCGTACTCACTACACCGGTTAATGTATCGAGCATACGAATAGTAGAATTACCAGTATCTGAGATGTAAACATTAGTCCCAATTGCGGCCATTCCGATGGGTTCTGAAAATCCTGCAGCATTCCCCACCCCATCTAAAACATCGGCAAAAAAACTATCTAATCCTGCAACTTTACTCACAACACCAGATGAAATTTTACGAATAACATGCCCATCAGTAACATATATATCTGCCCCCACATTCACTAAGCTCGAAGGAGTAGAGAATCTTGAGTTCGAGAGAGTTCCATTAGCGCGCCCTACACTATCCAGCATTCCTGCAAATAAATCGATTCTCTTGGCATTGATCATGATCGCTTTTTGACCACCCAGTGAAGAAGTCCCTCCCACAGCAGGCAAAGTAAGAATCGCATTATTACCACTTGAATCCTTGATTGTTCCGCCATTAGTTGTGAGTGCATTCGTACTCGCATAATCAAGATCATCGCTTAAATCAGATGCAAACACTGTGTAACGAAATTTAAGAGATGTGGTTCCACTTCCAGAGAGATAAGTTGCATAGCGAGGCGTATCTGTATTGAGAAGTAACTTTGGTGCTCCTCCAGAAATATCAACGTTCACCTTCTCAGAGAATGAAATATCAACATCTACCACCTGAGCTTGTCCATATCTCCCATTAGCAAGTGTAGAAAATACATTGGTGACTGTTGGTGAAGTGGTATCGGATGAGGCAGCTACATTTGTTTTACGTATTGAGGTTTCAACATTACAGCCGAAAAGCGCACTGCTTAAAAGCAATGCGATCATATAGAAACTTGTTTTATTTCCCCCGAGTATCAACATAAATAACCTAAACAAATAATATCGATTTAATGACAAGCTGTAAATGTGTCAACCGAGACACCTTCACAAAGAACCAAATCCATTAGATAATCAATACCTAGGGGAAAATATGTTACTCAAGGGGTTTAGATTTCAAAGATGTTTTATCATCATCAGTGCACTCTCAATGAGCGTGAGTGCCTGCAACATGGAAACATCGATTCGTAAAACAAACGTAGATCGCACGGCTCCTGATGCTCCAGTCATTGTACTCAAAACTCCTTCAAAAATTATCGGGATCAACGCTACTCCCACTTTTACAATTTCAAATTTAGAGCCTGATGCGAAAGTTGAACTCTTTACTGATGAATGCATCAATAAAGTTGCATCCATCACTTCTTCAGGGAAAGTACAGGACATTATCAGCTCAACTATCTCTAAAGGACGTTATTATTTCCATGCTCGCCAAATAGATAAAGCGGGTAATATTTCAAACTGCTCAACTTCCTTTGCAGATTATCAATTGAGTGGTACCCCAATGATTTCTACATGGCAGACAACTATAGCAAATGAAACAATCACACTTCCACTTAGAACAGGATATCATTATCACATTCTAGTGGACTGGGGGGATGGCTCCGACACTTCTCTCATCGACTCTGCAACCGATGCATTTAGAGTTCATTCTTATACTAATCCTGGTGCTGGTCGGGTGATCACTATCATGGGAACAGCGGAAGCTTGGAGTTTTGGCAGTGTACCTGCTTCTAAAGACAAAATTTTAACAGTGAGTGAATTAGGTGATTTAGGTTGGATCAGTTTTAAAAACGCCTTTTCAAACTGTGCAAATATCAGCTCTATTAGTGGTGGTAATACATCAAATGTTGTTGATATGAGTGGAATGTTTACCTTGGCCCAAGCTGTAATAGATACCTCTAATTGGAACACTTCTTCAGTTCTCGATATGAGCTCAATGTTTAACAATGCTAGAAGCGCTAATCCGAACACCTCCAACTGGAACACTTCTCGAGTAACTACGATGAAATCCATGTTTTGGAATGCTATTAGTGCCCAGCCGAATACTTCGGGGTGGGATACTTCTAACGTTACTGATATGTCAGAGATGTTTTTTGCAGCCGCCCTTGCAAACCCTGATACTTCTCGTTGGGCAACCTCCAATGTTACAGACATGAACCTTATGTTTTTTCAAGCACATCAAGCTACTCCTACTACTACCCATGGGGGTAATTATTGGGACACCTCAAAAGTCACTAATATGTCAAATATGTTTAATCAAGCAACCCTTGCAAATCCAGATACTTCCGGTTGGAATACTGCTTCAGTGACTAAAATGGATTCTATGTTTAGATCAGCAACTCATGCCAATCCTAATACGAGTCATTGGAATACTTTCAACGTAACTACAATGAGATCAATGTTCAGAAGCGCTACTCTTGCATCACCAGATATGGGAACGTGGAGTTTTGCTCATGTACTTGATTGCACTGAAATGTTTATGGGAGTTACTCTATCCACTGCAAAGTATAATGTTTTATTATTTGCAATAAAAAATACAATCACCGCTCCTGCTTCTATTATGCTAGATGCAGGCTCTTCCATACCAAATGCCACTGGTCCAAATGGTACTAGTGCAAAGGCATATATAATTTCGCAAGGTTGGTTAGTGAGTGATGGTCTCACTCCTTATTACTAAAACGAAATCCCAGCTGATAAACTATAGGTATTGGTAGTTGCCCAGGCATCAGTAAGAGATAAACTCAATTGAGACAAATCAACTCCAATTGATAATCTGTTTTTTGAGCTCACTGGAAATGAATAATGTGCACCTACGGCAACTTCACGATTGTCTTTTAAGCTAATTCCTTTGGATCCTGAAAGGGAATAGGCATATTTAACATAAGAAAAAATGCTATGCCCATTATCTAATACATAAATAAATTCAGGAGAAATTTGTGGGCCATACATATTCGCAAAGCCAACAGTTCCGTAGGAATTGTTAAAATAGAATCCACCATTCAGCGTTACTCTGAGCGATGAAGGAGCATCAATCAAATGATAGCCTGCTCTCGCATTAATTCCGAGGTACTGAATTTTATTACCAACCGGTGAATTAGAAGATAAAGGAAGTAGATTAAAAAATGCATTTAAGCCTAAATCAAGTTTTTCTGGGATTGCTCGATAAATTGTTCCGGCTTTAATGGTAATTACCTTCTGGTCAAAGGTGGCTGTATCTTGTTGTCGGTAACTAATTAACGTTAAACCCGCCCCTGCACTAAATCTCCATCTAAAATTAGTTTTAGAATTACTGATCGTTTGCATGGCTTTAGGATTTGCAGCCGATACTTTATATTGCATTCTATATATTTTATTATTGGCATCCGTGACAGTGAGAATGAATGATTTTTCTTCACCAGTATATTCCAATCGTGCATTAAATGAGCCATCATCACTCACCTCTAAAATTCGGCCATTCATCGTAGCACTTAAAACTTTTTCCTTAAATCTTCCAAGAATATTGGCGTAGTTGACAAAGGCAGTACTTTCAACAAAATATATCTCTTTTTTCCAACTAAGAAATGGAATTCCCTGACCTTTGAATAAGTTCACTTCTTGTACCTGAACTTTTAAACTGTTATTATCCATTACGGAAGCCGCTTGCTGAGCTTGTGCTTCATTTAGAATGAATCCAGACATAAAAGCAAAAATCAGGAATATTTTTTTAAACACAGCTATTTTTTTCGTCCTAAAATCTTATTGTTAGCGTTAAATGCAGCTGTTTTATAGGCCTCAGCAAGAGTTGGGTAGTTAAACACACTTCTAATAAAATAGCGTAAATCCCCACCAAGTTGCATCACGGCTTGTCCGATGTGAATTAAATCAGCCGCATTATCACCAATGATGTGAATACCGAGAATTTTAAAATCATCAGGGCTCACCAACATCTTGAGCATTCCCCAATCATCTCCCACGATTTGTCCACGAGCTACTTCACGATAACCCGCTCTTCCCACTACAAATGGAATTTTCTTTTCAATTAACTCTTCTTCACTCATTCCAATGGTTGAAATTTCTGGAATAGTGTAAATGCCGTACGGATAAACCTCAAAACCTGAAAGATGCTCATTCAAATTAAACGCATTACAAACTGCGATTCTTCCCTGCTCCATACTCGTTGAAGCGAGTGCCGGAAAACCAATCACATCCCCTACTGCATAAATCCAAGAAACATCTGTTGCGAAATGGGATCCAACCTTGAGTTGGCCACGAGCATCTGCCGTCAAACCAACTTTATCCAATTGCAATCCAGCCGTGTGGCCTTGTCTACCCATGGCAACAAAACAAATTTCTGCCTCAATCACTCGACCATTAGATAAAGTGATTTTCACTCCATCTTTCGTGGTTTCAAGAGTTTTTGTTTCTGCTTCCAAAATGATTTCCATTCCAAGAGTAATGAAACGATCTACCATATGAAAAACCACTTCACGATCAACGGTACTTAAAATTTCTTGTCGTTTATCTACGAGTGTAACCTTGGTTCCAATCGCCTGAAAAATACTCGCGTACTCACAACCGATAATTCCACCACCCAGAACAATCATCGACTGAGGGGTGTGTTTCAATTCTAAAATTGAATTACTATCAAACACTCGAACACCATCCACATGACAATAAGACGGTGAAACAGGCTGTGCTCCCACCGCAATCACTACATGTTTTGCTTTTAATTTACTTTTACTTTGATCATGATGAATCACTTCTAATTCATGATCTCCAGTGAAACGACCTTCACCCCAAAAAATATCCACATCGTTTTTATTTAATTGGTTAAAAACAAGAGTGGCCTCTTTATCGATCACGCGTTCTTTTCTTTTCATCAAACGCGACATCTCCGGTAATTCTAATCCGGAGCGGGAACCTAATGACCAACGATAAGCGGATTCTCTCAGTGACTTAGATGGGAGAGTTCCCCAGTGCACACAACCACCACCCACTTTTTCGTATTTTTCAATGATCGCGACTTTTTTACCGGATTTAACGGCCTGAACTGCAGCACTTTTTCCACCCGGACCTGAGCCAATCACCACCAGATCATAATCTTGTAAATCGTGATCGCTGGGAGTGCCTTCACTCAAGGCACTTTTGATTTCGCTCATGCAGCTTCTTTCGCCTTTTCATTCATTTTCACATACCAATCAGGCGCTGCAAATTGTGCGCGTGTGAATGGCAATCGGTTGGTTTCAATTTCATGCATGAACGTTGGAATATAACCCACTGGAATTAATTCTCCAACAATTTTTCCTTCTTGAGTGCGTCCACGTTGAATAAATTTATAGATATCACGAATGGTGTAGCGTCCGAATTCATCTACTTCAGAAATCACTTCACTGATATCTGTAATTTTACGGGATCCATCACTCAAACGTTTAATTTGAACCACCAGATCGATCGCGGATGCAATCTGCCTACGAATGGCTGCAGGAGGAACGTTGGATTCCCCCATCATTGCTAAAGTTTCTAAACGCACCAAAGCATCATAAGGAGTATTCGCATGCGCAGTTCCCATGGAACCACCATGGCCGGTGTTCATTGCTGAAATTAAATCAAGAGCTTCTGGTCCGCGCACTTCCCCCACCACAATTCGATCAGGACGAAGACGAAGAGATGCTTTAATGAGATCACGAATCGTTACCGCTCCATTTCCCATTTCATCTGCATGTTTACTTTCAAAAAACACGACGTGATCGGTATTGATTTTTAACTCTGAAGAATCCTCAATCACGAGCACTCGTTGATTATTAGGAATTCGGGAACCTAAAACATTCAATAGTGTTGTTTTACCAGAACCCGTACCACCGGAAATAATTGTATTTTTAGCTAAAAATATACACACATCCAAAAATCGAGCGGCTTCTTTGGTGATCGATCCACGATTGATCAAATCCACAAATGAAGGACTCCCCTTTTGAAATTTACGAATCGATAGTGTTGTTCCTTTACGAGAACACGGAGGCAACACCGCACAAATACGACTTCCATCGGGTAAACGTGCATCCAGAACCGGGTGATGTTCATCAATCGTACGGCCTACGAATTGTGCAATATTTCTTACAGCTGCAATGAGGGATTGCTCATCACGAAAGGTAGCATCTGTTTTTTCAATGAGCCCACGACGTTCTATAAAAATTTCTTTTGGTCCATTGATCATCACCTCTGAAATAGACTCATCCGCAAGGAAGCCAACGATCGGACCTAAAAAGGTTGCAATCGAATCTTCAAAAACGCTATTGGATGGTCCACCGCCGGTGCTGCTCATAAACTCATTCTCTCTTAAGGTTTTTCTCTGAATTCAACGCCAAAATCACTATCTCCAATTGCAGAATCAGAATCTTCTTTTTCGCTCACTGGTTCTTCAGCCATTGAAGTTTTTACTGGCTCAGAAGCAGGAAGACGCTCACTCAATTCAAGTTCTTTCACCACAATGGTTCCTTTTGCTCCATTCATCGGACAAGTAAAACTAAACTTACCTGATTGATCAGGAGTGAAGGTCACTTCTTCCACTTTCTGATTTCGGATCTGGCGACGTACCCCAAAAGCATCAATGATCATGCACTGAGAACGTTGAGAAGCACCGGTCACAAATAAACGAACAGGAATTCCTTGAGTCACAAAAAGTGTTGATGGAAAAAATCCAAGATCATTCACAATTACTGCTGCTTCTTGATACGCTTTCTTTTGTCGAAGTGTGCGCACCATGGTTTTCGCAGCAGGAAGTGGTTTTTTAGTAGCAGCTGGTTGAACCGTTGCTGGTCCTCGCATACTCGCAGGAGCACGGTTAGACTCAGCCGCAAATGAAGAATCATCAATTGCCGCTAATGGCTTTGCAACTGGGTGAGCTGCTGCATGCATTTTATTCGAACTGGTTCCCCACTTCGATGCAGTGTCTGCATTTTCATTTTCATCATCCGTATTTCCACGAAGCATGTCGTGTGCAGAATCATTTGCAAAACCAACTGGTGTTGCCAATGCAATGGAAATGGGTGATCCGAAGATCATCAGTGATAACGTGGCTAATATTTTGAAACGATTCATCATAGAAAAATCCGTCCTCTGAAGAACATTTCGGCAGAGTAACGAGAAAAGTTTAAAACCAATGCGGGTGACAAGATATTGTCGCTGAATTAAATACGAAGTATTTTAATCAAGTATTTTTGTGAGACAAAATGACTCTTTTTTTGATTTAGTATACAAACTTTATTGACTAAATAGACGCATCGCGCTATAACCAAGTTTCCAACATTGTTACCAGAGGTATGTATGCAGAAGCAGCACGAAAACATCATTAGTTTATCAGCAGAACGCACGAAGCGCGGCCTTGTTCAGCAAGATCCGTACTATCAAGTACAGATCAATCGCATGAGCAAGATTGAGCTACTAGAAGAAATGGTTCGCTTTCAAGAAGAGAGATCTTCTAAAGGGAAACTCACGCTCAATATGATGGTGCGTGGCCGTATTCTATTCCGTGCACTTGAACTCACCTCTGAAACAGATGAGCTACGCCTTCTTGCCAGCTCTTACCGCCGTCACCTTGAGCATGAAATTGAAGATCATTTGAAGCAAAGTGCTCAATCGAAATAGTTTAAATGATCTATCTCATTTTTAGCCTATTATTATCTTCTTCTTTTGCAGATAAATATTTTTTGGATCAGTTTATTCAAAAATCTCAATTAACTCCAATCTCACTCCCCCAAGCGCGCAACCTATTTCTTCGTGCCATTAAAAATCCAGAAATTCGGATGAAGTCACCAAATGGTCCGGATGGTGGAAAATGTGGTGAACGCGAAGAGAAAATGCATGAATGGTTAAATCAAAGTGAAGGATTAAGTACAGGGAGTATTGGCATTGGCTGCCCATCAAATAATATTATTGGAAAAGATCGTTCAACAGGAAAAGTTTTTAAATATGCTAATTACCATATGGCCAACTTAGTTTTAGTGAGTGATCAAAAAAACTCTGGTTTATACGTGATGGATGCTCAATTTACAGATGGACCAATGAAATTAAAAACATACCTTCAATACGTTATTCATGGACGCTCCTATCGCCACTTTTCAAACTCACGAGATAAAACAATGCCCACGGATATAAGTGAGCCGTGCATGTGGTTTGTTTCTTCTGACACTTTAAGTAGTGCAGATTTAGATCGCTGATTTTGGGCGCTCAAAGCCTAATTGAACATATTGAATTATAGATTTTAAATTATCTGCGATCATCTATTTGTTAGATGTCTCGCGCGCATGGATGCGCATCGGCGAGTAGGCATGGAGCCTCATCTAACCAAATTGATGATCGCAGATAAAATAAGACTTAATTTAAAGCAAATTCGATGCAAGCTCAGACAATCTTGAGCGTTCACCTTTAGAGAAGGTCACGTGAGCAGCAATCGATTCACCTTTGAAACGATCCACAAGATAAACCAATCCATTATTCGCAGAATCCACGTATGGATTATCGATCTGGAAAGAATCTCCGGTGAGAACAATCTTCGTATCATCGCCTGCGCGAGTGATAATCGTTTTGATCTCATGTGGACTCAAATTTTGTGATTCATCTACAATCAAATATTGTTGAGGAATCGTACGACCACGAATGTAGGTTAATGGTTCAATCTGAAGCATCCCTTGATTCATGAGCTCTTGAGCGCCTTTACCTGCAGCACGACGAGTGCGATTTGCAGCAGAGTTTCCAAACAAGAAATCAATGTTATCGTAAATCGGTTGCATCCAAGGATTGAGTTTTTCTTCTACTGTTCCTGGCAAGAAACCAATATCTTTTCCGAGTGGAAAAACCGGGCGAGAAACGAGTAAACGTTGATACACGCCTTCATCCACCGTTTTCACTAAGCCTGCAGCAATCGCAAACAAGGTTTTACCTGTTCCCGCTTTACCGAGCAAACTCACGAGTTTGATTTCATCATTTAAAAGCGCATCCACCGCAAATGCTTGTTCCGCATTTTTAGGAAACACACCCCATAGACCTTCTGGTGGTTTCACTAATGGAACAATCGCTTCAAGTTCTTTAGAAAAACGTCCCATCGCTGTATGCGTTGGATTCGCGTAATCTTTTAAAATAATATATTGATTCGGATAAAGTGTTTTTGGGCACTCTTTATCGTGTTCAAAAAGTTTATCTGAAAATGGAACGCGTTTATTTGCGTAAAACTCATCTACGATGGATGGATCAACCTTAATCGTGGATGAACCACTGAATAATTGATCCGGCTCTACGTTAGATGGTTCATAATCTTCAGCGATAATTCCGAGAGCATCGGATTTAATGCGAAGATTGGCATCTTTTGTTAATAAATGAATCGCACGACGGGGAGATTCTTTTTTTAACTGGAGTGCTAGTCCTAAAATTTTATTATCGGCCTTATCCATTCCGAGTTCAGAAGGGAGCGGCATGTCGCCTCCACCGAGTTCAACAGAAAGCACAGCACCATTGGGTAATTTAACACCTTTTGATAACTCGCCGTCTTTTCTCATGTCGTCGATCAAACGGGTGAACTGACGTGCATGACGTCCGTTTTCACTCATTTCGCGCTTAAATCGATCAATTTCCTCAATCACCACAATTGGAATGATGATATCGTTGGCGCCTAGGCGACCAAATGCTAGTGGATCGAAGAGTAATACGTTGGTATCTAAGATGAATGCTTTTTTGTTGCTCATGTACGTTCCCCCTAATGAAAAAGTATCATATCATTAACGGAGATGGATAATTTTATTGAGTGGTTGAAAGAAGAAACTTTGCCGGGAGTGTGGTCTAAGGGCGTGCAGATTTCGCGCGCAGTGAATAGTATAGAGTTTCTTTCCAATGAGAAAGACGAGTGGAAGTTTAAGATCAAAACCCAAGAACGACTCTTGGCATTTTCAGTAACCCTTTGGATTACCGATCAAGACTCTCATTGCAATTGTGGCAGCAAAATTGAGCCTTGTCACCACATTGTTGCGGTTGCCCTTGCGATGCAGAACGGCACAGTTAAATTAGAGAAATCCACCACCCAAACTCGCTTGGAATACCAATGGAAAATGGATGAAAATAGCGGCAAAATTGAGCTATTACGCTGGATCGCTTCTGATTCGGCGAGGTCTGCCCTCACCCAATCTTTGATCAGTTATATAAGCGGAGTTCAAAGCGGAAGAATCCCTGGAAAACTTCCTTCCACCTCATCTTTAGATCTAAAAATTGATGAAATCTTAAATCGTGGCTCTCCACTCACCTCGGGATCATGGGAAGAGTTGCTCGCTTATCTCTCCGAACTCCCGCCGGTTTCGGGTTACAGTTCAAAAAAAGGTTTTACCCGCCCACAATTAAAAATTACAGATGCCCCCAAAAAGGAAGACGGCATTCATCTTCAAGTTTCTGAAACAGATCCCCCCGATTTTGTTTTTGCTAACGGAGTTCAACGCGCGGGTGCTGTACTCAGCATCCATGCCCCATCCCCTCCTTTTAAAATTCCTCATTCGATAGAACCAGCTCAATATGAAAAATTCTTGAGTGAGTCATTGCCACTCCTTCATGATTATTTTGAAGTCGTGAATGAATCTAGGTTTCTACCTCATCTCGTAGATCGGGATCCTTTTGTGGATTTCAAGATTGTGCCCATGAATGACGATCGAATTGCACTCACTCCCTTTATTTCTTACGGAGACGTTGCTTCAGGGGAACTCGCCATCAAAGATCGCTCCCAAGAACAAGAACTCACTCGTGATTTAAGACAAAATAAACAATTAAGCATGAACCAAACGGTTTATTTAACGGCTAAGGATTTATTTTTAAAGCGTGAGCTTTCTCCTGAAGTGAGAAAATTTTCTGAAGAGTACTTTTCAGGACTCATGAATGAACTTCATGTGGATTTTGCTCGGGTAGATCTAGAGAAACAAGAAGAAACCATTTTACATCTTCTCAGTTTACGCGAAAAAGGATCATTCAACGCACAAGCCTCCGTACTGGCAAAATCACTGAATGCAGATTTGGAATCCGTTACTATTTCTGGCGAAAAAATGCCCACCACCGTTCCTCGCACTCTTTGGAATCAGCTTCGTGATTATCAAAAGCATGGCGTATACTGGCTATCAGAGCAAAATACTGCAGGCGCAATCTTAGCCGATGATATGGGACTAGGAAAAACGATTCAAACTCTGGCGATCGTGAACTCTCCTACCTTAATTGTTGCACCCACGAGTTTACTTCATAACTGGAAGGAAGAGGCAGCTCGCTTTCGCCCTGATCTCAGAGTGAATATTTATCATGGCTCATCAAGAAAGTGGGATGCTAGCGCAGATCTTACGATTACGAGCTACGGAATTCTCCGCTCCGATCAAGAAACTTTTATTAAAAATAGCGCGGAAAAACCTTGGCAATTGATGGTACTCGATGAGGCCCATCTCATTCGCAATCAAGAAACCCTTGCTGCCCAAGCTGCATTCAAAATTCCCGCACATGTGAAAATTGCACTCACCGGAACTCCCGTGCAAAATAAACGCAGCGATTTATTTAGTTTGTTTCAATTCATTTCTCCAGGATTATTTGCTAGTGAAGGTGAAATGAAACCAGAACTAGTAGCACCTTTTGTGCTACGAAGAAAAAAAGAAGATGTGCTAAAAGAACTTCCTCCCAAAACACATCTTTTACATGAAATTGAATTAAAAGAAGCCGAACGCGGACGTTATCAAAGCGTTTGGGCAGCGGCGAAAGCAGAAATTTTACAGCAACTCTCTAGCGCAAGCGGTGAAGGAAAAAAAGCATCCCCCATTTCCATGTTTGAAGCATTATTACGGGCACGTCAGGCTTGTGATCACACGGGTTTATTTTTCGAGCCAGATTGGAAACTCACATCATCCAAACTTTCCTATCTCATGCAATTGATAGAAGAATTAAATGAAGCGGGACATAGTGTTTTAGTTTATTCCCAATGGACCAAATTTTTAGATCGAATCGAAGAGGAAGTTTCAACCAAGTTTTCTTATGAACGATTAGATGGAAGCACCACCAATAGAGGCGAAGTCGTGAAGAGCTTTCAAAATTCATCAGAATCTAAGGTATTTTTACTCTCTCTGCATGCCGGCGGCGTGGGACTCAATCTCACTCGTGCTTCACACGTGATTTTTTGTGATCCATGGTGGAACCCCTTTGTTGAACTTCAAGCCGAAGATCGCGCATACCGCATGGGACAAGAAAAACCAGTGACCATTCATCGCTTGATTTGTTTAGAAACTGTTGAGGAAAAATTATTAAAGATTCAAGACATGAAGAAAAAAATTGGAATTTCAGCACTCGGTGCACCAGATCAAGAACGTCAAAATATGAGCTTTACTGAAGCAGATCTCACATCCCTCCTTCAAGATTAATTCATTTGTCTCATCGTTATTTAGCGATTAGAATTTTTGTATGGAAAATTTAAAAGTTAAAAACATTTATGCTTACAACATATTGAAAGCAACAAAATGTGATTTTAGCAAAGAAAACAGTTATTTGCATTCACTTCTCCTGAATGTCGAAAGTGATTTGAATCATCACGAATCAAACGTTGAACAGTTTTCACCCGCACTCATGAATGCAATTAATTCGAGTCATGCTTTTTTCAAAGTTGATCGAGTTTGCCTTGTTCTCACCTATCCAACAGGAACAAAACTTCGTGCAATATCCGTAGCAAATTCAGATAAAATTACGAATAATCTCATGCCACCAAATTATTCATGTTTTGTGAGTAACAATAGCTCTATTTTAAGAACCCCCACTTCCAACATTCGCTTATTCTCAAATATTGATGACATCATTAATAAATATGAAGTCAATCACCCCGTTCAACGCTCTTTGGGATACTTAAAAACAATGGGACTCAAAAGCGGAATCGCCATTCCACTTCCTGTATCTAGTCTTGTTTCTGGGATGTTGTTTTTAAATTCAGTTGAAGTAGGAGCTTTCGATCAATTGCAAGATGAAAACTACTCTACTCTATGTTTAATTAAACTCATTGCTCAAAGCACTTTAAATAGAACCATTTCTGCGATTGGCGGAATCGATGCCCCCTTAGCTTCACTCATCAATTTTTTAGGGATCGATTCAAATATATTTTCAGTAGATTCATTTGAAAAAACACTCGGTATGATTTTAAAACAAAAGTTTGAGAAAAATATTAATTTAAAAATTAATGATCAAACAAATTCAATCTTTTTCTATTCGAGTAAGCCGATACTATACACGATCACAAAAGCCTTACAAGAAGGTAAGTCCCTTTATCAAAATGACGATTTAGAGATAATTTTAAATTTAGAAAAAGAAGCCGACGCAAACACTTTATCGATTACCCTAAAAAATATTTTACTTTCCGAAAAACAAATCAGCCACATTCAAAGTCTTAAACTTTTTTCTGAAATAGACGTGAGTATTCTTAATGGATCGTTAGTTTTGAAATCTCCGGTGGAATTAAATCAATCTAAAGAAATCGATTATAGCGTATAAAAAAAGGGCATCACTCATAGAATGATGCCCTTTTAGAATAAATTAATTTTGGCTTATTTCTTTGCTACAAGATTTACTTCAACTTCGAAATTATCGTCGATCAATTTATCGCCGATTTCTTTAAGTTTATCTGTGCTCAAGAATTTTTTCGCATTGTATTTCAATCCGAACTGAGTGCGTTCGATCATAATTTTTCCTTTGATATCAAATCCAGCTTCATTTGGAGTCATGAATACTTTAGTAGAGTAAGGTTTAGTAATCCCTTTAATCGTAAGAGTTCCTTTGAGTTCCATATCTGGTTGGCCAGCAACGATGTTATGAATCTCGCTAAAAGTATTGATTTTGAAAGTAGCAGTGGGGAACTTTTCAACATTGAAAAAATCTTCACTTTTTAAATGACCGATTAATTTTTTATTGTATTCAGCATCTTTCAAATCTTCATTCGTGATGCTGGTCAAATCGATCACCACTTCACCTTTTGAAAGTTTATTTTTTTTGTATTCGAATTCACCAGATTTGAATGAAACTTTACCGGTGTGAGTGCCTGCTAATTTTTTTCCTGTCCAAGTTGCAGAACTAGCTGCTACATCGAGATTTGCTTTTACTGCTTTGTTGTCTTTTTTTGCTGTGTTTGCAATTGCGTTAAAAGAAAGTGCAAGAGCAGCGATTGCGATTGTGATGTTTTTCATGTTTGAATTTGTTCCTTTCAGAGATTTAAACTCGATAATAATCAGAAGCCGAAGTAAGGTGCAAGATATATATGATTGAATTAGTCAACGCCAACCAAGGCGACCTCCCCCGCATCCAGTCCATCTTAGAGCAAAATCGAACTTATCATATGAATATTAGCGGGAAAAATGCGAATGATAATGCTGCTGAAAAACTATTTGAAACCCTCCCTCACAAAAAATCTCCAGAGGATAAATTGGTGCTCATCGCCAGAAAAGGCGAAATTGATCTTGGAGTGATAGATTTAATCCATGGTTATCCAGATGCCGATACAGCCTACTTGGGTTTACTCGCCATCATTGAAACTGAGCAGCGGAAAGGCTTGGGTAAAGAAATCTACCTCGCGGTAGAAAAGCTAGTGAAAGAAGTAGGACTAAAAAAAATCCGCCTCGCCGTAGTGGAAACCAACCCAGTGATTCCCTTTTGGGAAAAGATGGGATTTCAACTCACGGGTGAAATGAAGGATTATCGGAATAAGAAAGTTCACTCTCAGTCGTTGTTGATGGAGAAGATTATTTAAAGGGCTCAATCTTCAAAGTTGGTAGTTTAAAAGTCCATTTTTACAAGATGCGCTAAAGCAAAACTTAAAAGAATTTAATCTGAACTAGTCTTCACTTCGGGCGCCAGAAGTTATAAATCAATAGGTTATATTAGAGCGGTGATTTTTGGGTTTTTCTACAACAAACCTAATAGCCGGTAATCGTGAAACGAAAGGGTCTTGCCTCCCTCCCCATTCATGCTACTTTCCAATCAACAGGACCCGATCCCTCAACAGACAGGTACCAAACGATGAAAGTTTTAAAAACAACAGCCGCCGAGGCTCCGATTGTTCCTCTACTGATTGGCAAAGGCAAACTCGCCCGCCATCTGCATCACTATTTTCACTTAATCGAATATCCACACAAACATTACGATGATGCCCGCAATTTAATTGAACCTGATCTTTACCGTAAAATCAGTGAAGTGAATGCGATCTGGATTCTCACCAGCGATCAAAGCATTGATTCAGTTTTTCAGGCGCTAAAAATAGAAATGATCAAACGAGATCTTGATCCAGAAAAATATACCTTCATTCACTCTAGTGCCGCTACCGAAATTCGGGACATGCACACCCTTCACCCTCTCATGACCTTCGGCCCCGAACTCTACACACTGGAACAATATCAAAAAATTCCATTCGCCGTGATTTCGAGCGACGCTGAAACCTTATCGGAAAATTTCACACTTACTAATCCTCGCTTTCAAATCTTTAGTGCTCAACGTGCGCTTTATCATGCTTATGCGGTGATGATGTCGAACCTCCCCATTTTGTTATGGTCGCTCACGACAGCTGAAGCAAAACAAAGAATCGCACTTTCACCTGATACCTTTCATCCGATCTTAAAACAAACGGTAGAAAACTTTATTCATTCCAGTAATGCAGCACTCACCGGACCGATCGCCAGAAACGATACCGCTACCATTGAAAAAAATCTAAAAGCCCTGGGGAAATCCCCACTCACCGAAATTTACCAAAGTTTTTTAACTGCCCTGAAGGAGAAACCTGATGATCACAGTACCTGAATTTTATAAACGCAAAATTGCTCAGCAAAAAATCTCGATGATCACTTGTTATGATTCATCCTTCGCGACCATTGTAAACGAAAGCCCAATCGATGTGATCTTGATTGGAGATAGTTCTGCCATGGTGATGCATGGATTTAATTCTACCGTGAATGCAGATGCAAACATGATTGAAACCCATGTGGCGGCAGTAGCGAGAACCGCAAAAAATAAATTCATCGTGGCCGATATGCCCTTTTTAAGTAATCGCATGGGAATCTCTACTGCCACTGAAATCGCAGGTAGATTCATCAAAGCCGGAGCTCACGCTGTAAAAATCGAGGGGATCCGGGGCTGTGAAGAAATGGTTCGCCATTTAGTGGATACCGGAATACCAGTGATGGGACATCTTGGATTAACCCCACAATCCGTGAATCAATTTGGCGGCATGAAAGTACAAGCCAAAACTGCAAGTGAGCAAGAACAACTCCTGCAAGATGCGAAAGCATTTGAAACGGCGGGGGCTTTTTCTTTAGTACTCGAATGTGTTCCAAATCAGATTGCAAAAACGGTCACTGAAAGCATTCATATCGCTACGATTGGTATTGGAGCGGGAGTAGGAACAGATGGACAAGTACTCGTGCTGCAAGATTTGCTCGGTTTTAGTCCAAACTTTAAACCAAAATTTTTACGCCAATACCTAAATGGCTATGAACTTTTTAAAAATGCCTTTGAACAATTTCATCTGGATGTTGTTCAAGAGAACTTCCCCAATGAAAAGGAGAGTTATCATGAAAATTTTAAGAACCATCAGTGATTGCAAGCAATGGCGAGCACAAGTGAGCCTTGAAAAATCTAACCATTCCTCCCCTACCATTGGTTTTGTACCCACCATGGGCGCACTTCACATCGGGCATGAAAGCTTGATCAAAACTTCACGCAAAGAAAATGATTTCACCGTTCTGAGCATTTTTGTGAATCCTACCCAGTTTAACAACCCCGATGATTTGAAAAATTATCCCAGCACGATCGAAAAAGATTTAGAGATGGCGGAAAAAAATGGGGTGAATGCGGTTTTTATTCCTGAAAGTATCGATCAGTTGTATCCAGATCAATATCGATTTAAAGTTTCAGAATCAGAATTTTCGCGCGAACTGTGTGGTGCACATCGTCCCGGTCATTTTGATGGAGTGCTCACCGTAGTGATGAAACTTTTTAATCTGATCAATCCTACCCGCGCATACTTCGGTGAAAAAGATCATCAGCAACTCACCCTGATCAAAGATATGGTGAACAGTTTTTTTCTTCCACTCGAAATCGTAGCTTGCCCTACTGTGCGTGAAACTTCTGGGCTTGCGATGAGCTCGAGAAACACTCGTCTTTCCACAGCCGAACTGGCGCTTGCTCCGAAACTTTTTGAAACGATCAAACAAATTAAAAACAAGGAACAAGCAATCAAAAAACTGAATGATATGGGTTTTTTAGTAGATTACTTAGAGGATCAAACCCATTTCGAAAACGATCGTCCGAAAATGCGTCGCTACGTTGCCGCTACATTAGGAAAGGTGAGGTTGATTGATAATGTTGAAATATAAAAAAATTC
>CANBTI010000035.1 GCA_947372355.1 Bdellovibrionales bacterium
CAGCGCCCATGGTAATTACATTTGAATATTGTTCAGATAAGAAGGTCAGACGCAAATAAAGTATTTGGTTCTCTTTTATTTTTTTAAACTCATCCGAAAAAGAACTAAAATACAATTCAGCATCTTTAAAATGTTTTGATTCAATAAAATACCGGAAAACTTCACTGCGAAGTGTCTCAGTTTCTGAAGAAATTTTTGCCGCATCTTTTAAAACTTGAAGATTTTTTTCATGGTCTGATTTTAAAGCAAAATATTTAGCACACACCAGCATGCTGGCGATCACTACACGATTTAAGTGCGCTTCTCTTTTTTTAATTTGTTTAAAGATTTCGTAATAATCAAGGATGTCTGTAAATTTTTTATTGTAAACTGAAAGCTTAACCAGATCTAAAATGCGATTCACACTGACTGGATACAAGGCATGAATACGAGTTGCCATTTCATAAGCAGCTGCATATTCGGAATTTTTCATTTTTAAATCAAACGAAGCCATTAAACATCTATAATCTTTAGGATCTAAAGCTAGCCCTTGTTCTAAGGATTGATTTGCTTGATCCATTTGATTTTGCTCTTGATCAATCATTCCTAAATAATAAAAAGCCAACACTGGAAGTGGATCCATCTTTTTTGCTGATTCAAAAATAGGTTTAGCCAGATCGTATTCTTTTTTTAAAAAATGAGTTTTTGCTTTTTCTAGTGTTTGCCAATAGAGGGATGGTTTTACCTTATTCGAAAGCGCTTGAAGCATCACCGAGTGAATTCCATCAAAATTAAAAGGTGCAATCAAAACTCCATCTATATTAGATTCTGCCACCATTCCCACGGTTGCATCACTGGAATCAGAACAAACCATCACACTGGCTATTTCTAAACGATTTGGAAATTTTGCTTCTTGAATTCCAATTAAATCTAGCCCTGAATTTTCAGCCAAGATCAAATCAGAAATGAGAATGTGTACAGGTGATGCTTCCAACTCTTTTTTAGCATCAAAATATTTATCCACAGCAATGGTAAGATCAGCTTTCGCTCCAAGTTGAAGCATGAGCTTTCGAATTGTTCTTGCGGTGGCCAATGCAGAATTAACAACCACTACTTTTTTATTAGCTAAGTACTTTTTTAACTCATCCTCGGAAAAGGGTGATTTTTTACTGAATGGCATTCTTCCCTCCCCTACTTCCTCGAGTTTTTAATAAAAGTGTTGATACTGGTTTGTTTTCCAGAAAAATACTCTAATAATTTTTTCCAATTCTCTTGAGAATATTGCCTGAATTTAAGTTGAACAATATTATTTGAATCCCCTTCAATATTTTCAATCACTCCAATCACTGGAATAGGTTCTTCCATAGATAAGCCGCTAATATTCAATGAAAGAGAATGTCCCATTGCACATGATTTCGGTGGAACTTCAATACAAATTCCATTTTCTAATATTTGGATTAAATGAAGACTATTCTCTTTGAATGGAACCTGAGATGTTGAATTGATCCCACTCACTTTTAATTCAAGATGTTGTAAATTTTCAACTTTAAAAAATGGGTTTTTATTATTGCTCATGATTTTGGATTAACCTCTATTTTTTCAACCACTCTCATCCATTGTTCTTTTATGGAGGGTGAAGATTCTCTGGCATAATTCACTTTAAAATTTTGTGGAACAAACTCCCCAGTACTCCAGGTATTAGCACCTTGAATAAGAGATGTTGTAAATTCTGAGGGGTTTTTGTTCGCTATTGAGTGATCCTTGATCCAGTCAAAAATAAGCTCAGGATCAGGGATGGAATAAACATGATGCGGATCACTTCCTTTTGCCCAAGTCCCTCCTTGAGTAAAAATATCTAAAATACTGATTCTTTCACTATGCCCAGCAAACCCTCCTCCAATTAAATGATGAGGAATACGTACCTTACGAACCCAATCGGGATTGATCGCATGCACGCCCAAAGCCATACTTAAAAAATGCATGCCAAACTCCGCACAGCCTGCGCCCTCACCGATATCCACGCGCAAGCCTCCGCTATAATGGCGAAATGAACCTTGTTCAATCCATTGCTTTAAAAAAGCCAACATGAGTTGAGCCGTATTTTCGGAAATAGAAACATGAATGGTCGCGTGTCTTTTTTTATTTTTTGCCCAGATAATTTCCTCACGTGCCTCTTCAGTGGAATCTAATTTTCCATTAAAATCATAATAAAAAGAGCCTAAACCCAGACGTTTTCCTTGAACTAATTTTATGGAATCAATCGGTGTCATTTTTTGTCGAGACATTCCAGTGATCACTCGGGATCCACCAGGGATTGAATCGTGAGGTAGCGTAAACTCAACATACAAATGACCAATAGGAGCTTTATCCCCTCTCAGATGATTTAATAATGTCGAAATAAAAAGGGAACGGGGAGAAGACCAATTCAACCGCATCGGCGGAGGAATCACGTGCAAGATAAACTCTAGCTTCTTCTCAGCCATAGAGCTCTCCACTCATTTTTTTCTAGGCGCTCCACTTTGAATGAACTTCCGCCTTTTTGATATTCATTGATCACTTGCTCGAGATCCGTTTCAATTAATCCTGATAAAACCAACTCTGCTTGTGGCTTTAAACAATCCTTAATTTCATTCGCAAATTGTAAAAGAATCGGACGCAAAATATTTGCAATCAATACATCTACTTTTCCACCGCGAATTTCTGCAGGAATCTCACGTGATATCGAAATCAAATCCTCGACTCCATTCATTCGCGCATTATCGCGGGCATTGTCATTTGCCATAGGATCAATTTCTACACAGTAAACTTTTGCTCCATGAAGTGCCGCTGCAATTCCTAAAATTCCAGAACCACTACCGAAGTCGAGAACTGTTTTTCCAGCCAAACTTCCCATCGATTTAGCCAAGGAAGAAAGAATCTTTAAACACAATTGGGTAGTTTCATGAGTGCCAGTTCCAAATCCAGCTCCAGGATTGATACCAATCACGCCTGATTTCTGAAACGCAGAAATTCCTACACCACCATTACTTGCTACAATTTTTTCCCACTCTTCATGCCATGGGGGTAAAACTCTCAAACCTTCATGCACTTCAATCCCTGTGAAAGATGCTTTCCAGGTGGCATTCCAATCTTGCTCTTCTTCAGCAGTTAATTTCGGCGTTTCTACAAATTGATATTCATTGAGCAACCAAGCCTTTGCTCGGTTTCCAGATTCTTCAGTTTTAAAATATGCGGTAAGGCTCAGGTTTTTTTCTCTCGAAAGCCAATCCCGTTCATGAGGAGCTTCTCCTGCATCTAAAACCCAGGACTCAGTTTCATAACCTCGTTCATGCGCTTCTTCAGCAAGTAAAACGCCCTCAGTGGTCCCAAAGTAGAGAACTTCTCCTGAGGAATCTTGAAGATCGGAACAAAAATCATTAAATCTCGCGATAAAATCTTCGCGAGAATGTTTCACTCCGCGAGTTTCAACACTCTCTTTTAGTGCTACTTCTCCACCTACAGAAAAAGTGAGCGCGAAAATCATGAGTTCGAATCACCATCAGGTTTTGAAATCACTTCATAATCAGGAACACTGTTCACCACTACTGGTGTTTCTTGAATCGTGTTTGCTGGCATGATTTGATTTCCAGGTTCACCACCCATCATCGGACCATTTGGTCTTGGACGAAACTTTTGATTTCTATTTTGTCCGCCACCGCCTTGCCCACCCTGAGCACCACGATTATTTTGGTTACGATTATTTTGATTACGGTTTTGTCCGCCCTGTGATCCGCTTCCACCATGACCCCCGCGTTGATTGCGATTGTTCTGGTTTTGCTGATGTCGTCCTCTGTTTTGTTGAGGCATTTGAGACTTTGGGCTAGCACCGTCCTGACTCAAACTTGCAATGGCAGCATCTTGAGCTGCTTGCGCTCGTAAGTAAGCAAGTCGATCTTCATCCATTCCATCCATCTCCGCTTTTGAAGGCGTTGGTCTTGGACGAACTTGGTTTTGAGTTTGTGGTTGTGCAAATTGTGCATCTTCAGCTGGGAATTCATCACCCGAGACTTCACCTGCTGAAGCAGCCACTTCATTCACCACTGCGTTTGGATCTACTTCCGGTTTCGGACGAATCACAAATGAACCACGAGGAGTATTTGGAATTACATTTTGAGGTGCAATGGATTCTCTTGGTTCGCGAGGCTCTCTTGGCTCACGAGGTTGATTTCTATTTTGCTGTCTTGGTTGAGGAGCAAATGCAGGAGATTCTTCATCAGAATCACGTGAATTATCCTCTTTTTGACGAGCTTTTTGTTTTTCTTTTCGTTCAGAGCGATCCCGCTCAATGCGCAACTGACGGGCGATATCTCCCGCTTGTTTCTTTCCTTGCATGCGATCGGTAACCACTTCGAATTGTTCGTTGTGGAAATCAAGAATTGCTTGGATGTAAACTTGCTTGTTGTAACGTTTTTCAAGAGTATCTAAAACATCACGAAGATCAATCGCGAGTAAATCTACAACGGTTTCATGTGCAGAAACCAAGATTTTCTTCGCTTCACGATCCACACCAAGACGTTCAATTTCACGTAAGATTTCATAAGCAACCGTGCGAGAGCCTTTGGTGTACCCTTTACCTTCGCAATGAGTGCATGGCTCACAAAGTGAACGCACGAGAGTATCGCGAGTCCGCTTACGGGTCATTTCCACTAATCCGAGTTCAGAGATTTTTTGAATGGTTGGGCGCGCACGATCTTTTTTCAAAGCTTCATCGAGTGCACGATAAACGCGCATTTTGTTTTCTTCACGTTCCATATCGATGAAATCCACGATAATGATCCCACCGCAGTTACGAAGACGCATCTGATATGCAATCTCTTCTGCCGCTTCCAAATTTGTTTTTAGGATAGTGGCTTCAAGATTGGTTTTACCCACGAAACGCCCAGTATTCACATCGATCGCTACCAATGCTTCCGCTTGATCGATTACGATTGAACCACCTGATTTCAACCAAACTTTACGCTCTAATGAACGGTGAAGTTCAGCTGATAATCCGTAAGCATCAAAAATGGGAATGTCACCAGCGTACAATTCGATTTTGCCTTCAAGAGAAGGCATAAAACGTTCAGCAAATTCAAGTAACTCATTATAATGGTAACGAGAATCTACCACGATTTTAGAGATATCTTCATTTACCCAGTCACGAATCGCGCGAAGCACTGAATTTAAATCTTCATACACGAGAGATGCTGGAGGCGTGTTATCCGCACGGGTGCGAATGCCCTTCCAAAGTTTAGAAAGATAATCAATATCTTGCTTAATCCAAGATTCAGGATCTTTTCCACCGCTTGCGGTACGAACGATGAAGCCCATTTTTTTAGGACGATTTTTTTCTACGAAATCACGAAGGCGACGGCGTTCATCATCACGCTCAATACGACGACTCACACCTACGTGATCAATCGATGGCATACACACCAGATGACGACCTGGTAAACTCACGTGACAAGTCAAACGAGCACCTTTAGTAGCAATTGGATCTTTTGCTACTTGAACGATCACTTCTTGACCTTCGGTCAATAAATCAGAAATATTTGCTTGAGCGCGAGGACGTAAACTTTTTGATTTGATTCTACGATCACGATTGCGTGGCTCACGAAATTCAGGACGCTGACGTGGAGCATTTTTTTGCCCACCTTGAGATGCGCCTAACTTTAATTCTTCACCTGCTACCGCTGAACGATCACTTTGAACGTTTCCAAGATCATCAATGTGTTCATTGAATGTATCAGGAACCATATTTGGATCTACGTTAGATTCACCTGCAGCAAATTGATGAGCAGGATCTTTTTTACCATTGCGATTACGACCACGATTACGATTGCGGTTACGATTACGAGAGTTTCCTTTAGCTTGTTCAGCTAAATCACCCATCGGAGTTGCAGGAGCTTTGAAGCCGCCCTTTACTTCAGTAACTGTTTCCACTGAAACGTTTTCTTCAGTAGCTAATGATCCTTCACTGCTTGATTCACTTTGTTCAATATTTTCTGAAGCTGAGGCCTCTACAGCAATCTCTTGCTCTGAACCTTCTACTTCATCGTTCATTTCTTCAGAATCATCATCTTCAGATTCTTCATGATCTTCATCTTCTTCAGAGTCATCTTCGGATTCATCTTCAGCATCAAATTCCATAGAATTTTCAGACGTCTCTAGGCTTTCTTCAGTTGAACTAGCAACTTCTGTAGATTCACTAGCCTCTGAAGCAACCTCTAAAGTTGATTCTTCATTTAGCTCTTCCCCTGATTCTTCATGAGATTCTTCTTCCGTAGTATCTTCATCGATCTCAGTTTCTTCACCCATTACTTTTGGGTGAACATAAATATCGTCCACATAAAGGAATGCTGCCTTGTCTAATCCGATATCTACGAAGGCTGCTTGCATGCCGGGAAGAACCCGAGTCACTTTTCCTTTGTAGATATTGCCAACAATACCTTTCTCACTTTGACGTTCGATGAGTAATTCTTGAATACGACCTTCTTCCAATAATGCGATACGTACTTCTGGAAGGGATGCGTTAATAATGAGTTCTTTTGCCATTGCTTACCTCTGCTAATTTAAGCAGCGCAATTTCATCGGAGAGAAAAGACACGGAGAGTTGCTAATCAAGAATGAGTTGGAATGAGAAAAGATCTACCCGAAGTGATGACTTGCCCTCTCAGGAAAGTGTCTCTTGGGTTGGAAAGCTTTTGAATGTTGATCAAACTTTTCATGAAATTTTTTCTTAGTTCCAAACTTGCATCTTGGAGTGTGTAATTTTAAATTACTATTCACTCGCAATTTCTGTGCATTTTCCAAGAGTTATCGGAGAATCTTCGTGAACTACTTTTAGTCACTTTGTTGTTTAAATTTTTTATCCGACTGTTCTTTTTCTACTCTTTGAACTTGCTACTGCAGCGTAGTTTTTAAACCACTGTTTTTTTAATCACGTTAAAATACTATTTAGATTCGCCTGTCACAAATCTAGACCTAAAATTTTTGAGTGTGCCTTCACACAACTTCATAATCAGGTTATATCAATTAGAGGATAATTCAACAAAAATTCCAAAACCAATGACGCATGCCACCTTAGCCCAAACTTTTACTAAAGCAGAACTTGCTCAAAAAATTGACCATACCTTGCTCAAACCTTACTTTACGAATGTTGAGTTCGATCAACATTGTGAAGCTGCTCTTCAGTACCAATTCAAAACTATTTGCATTCCTCCGTCTTGGGTTAAACACGGAGTCATAAATCTAAGAGACTCTAAAACGGTAGGAGTGATCACCGTGGTTGGTTTTCCACTAGGATACTCAGAATCAAAATCAAAGGCTTTTGAAGCCTCTCTCGCGATTGAGCAAGGGGCGGTGGAAATTGATATGGTGATCAATTTTTCTTGGATTAAAAATCAAGAATTACAAAAACTGGAGCAAGACATCAAAACCGTAGTTGATGCCTGCGGAAATATCCCATTAAAAGTGATCATCGAAACAGCCTACCTCACTCAAAAAGAGAAACTCACTGCAGCACTTATTGCCGAACAGGCAGGTGCAGCATTTGTGAAAACTTCAACCGGATTTGCCAGTGGAGTTCCCGCCGGAACACCTCTCGGGGCTACGCTTGCAGACATCGTACTTTTCAGACACAATCTTAAACCCAGCACTCAAATCAAAGCCTCAGGTGGAGTTCGCGATTTTGCGATGGCCATTGAAATGATTGAAGCTGGTGCTGATCGCTTAGGCACATCAGCAAGTGTGGAGATCTTAAATGGTCTCATGAATGAAGGAAGTTATTAAATGAGTGAGTTAGGAAAATTTAAACGCGTGATTTGGATTGTGCTTGATGGCGTGGGTGCCGGTGAAGCTCACGATGCCGAAGCATTTGGTGATGTTGGATCAAACACACTTGGTAATCTTTCACAAAAAATTAAACTCACCCGTGGCACTCCCCTTCACATTCCAAATTTAGTAAAACTCGGCGCAGGAAAAATCACCACTCTTGCTAATGACTCAGGCATTAAAGATTCAGAAATCATCGGTGCCTATGGAAAAGCATCTGAACTCTCGACTGGAAAAGATACCACATCAGGACATTGGGAAATGACCGGCCTCGTAGTGAAAGAACCTTTTGAAGTTTACGCAAAAGGTTTTTCAGAGGAAGTCGTGAATCGATGGATCAAAGAAAATAATTTACCAGGCGTTCTTTGCAATGAAGCGGCGAGTGGTACAGAAGTGCTGGAAAAATTGGGGCTAGAGCACATGCACACGGGCAAGCCTATTCTTTACACTTCTGCCGATAGCGTTTGGCAAGTGGCTGCACACGAAGAAAGTTTCGGATTAGAACGACTTTATACCATTTGTAAATCAGCGAGAAAAATTTGTGATGAACTCAATGTGAGTCGCGTGATCGCTCGTCCGTTTATTGGTAATCCAGAAAAAGGAATTCCCTTTAAACGCACTTACAATCGTAAAGACTACGCGCAAATTCCCTTCGGTAAAACTATTTTAGAGGATCTCTGTTCTAAAAAAATTCCAGTTTTAGGCATTGGAAAAATTTCAAATATTTTTGCAGGTGTTGGCATTCCTGAAAACATCGATACCAAGGGAAACACGGATGGGTTAGAAGTCACGATTCGTGAAATCAATCACCGTAAAAGCGGACTCATCTACGTGAACCTCATCGATTTTGATATGCTTTATGGACATCGTCGTGATGTTCCGGGTTTTGCTGCTGCTCTTGAAGAAGCCGATATTGCCATTGGAAAAATCATGAGCATCATGAATCCAGATGATTTACTCGTACTCACTGCTGATCATGGCAATGATCCTACTTACCCAGGCACAGATCATACCCGCGAATTTGTTCCTGTGATTTGCTACAGCCCCGAAGGAAAGAAAAATGTTTCTCTTGGAATCAGAGATTCCTTTTCAGATATGGGCGCAACCATATTTGAAGCACTCACCAATGAACCCCACTCTTCAGGAAAGAGTTTTTTGAAAGATCTATGAGCATTCAAGTATCCGTACCACAAATCATCCAAAAAAAACGCGACGAAACTCCTCTTACCGCTGAAGAAATTCGCTACTTCGTGGAAGGCGCCGTAAAAGGTGAAATTCCTGATTATCAAGTGAGTGCATTTCTCATGGCCACTTATTTTACAGGAATGTCTTTTGAAGAAACCGCTGCTCTCACTTTAGCCATGGTGGAATCTGGTGAACAATATCACCACACCAATGTGAAGGGACCAAAAGTAGATAAACACTCTACCGGTGGTATCGGAGATAAAGTTTCTTTGATTCTCGCTCCCCTTGCAGCTGCATGTGGATTAAAAGTTCCGATGATGGGCGGCCGAGGCTTAGGTCACACTGGCGGCACGATCGATAAATTAGAAGCCATTCCTGGCTATCGTACCGTTTTAGAAAAAGAAGAGTTTACGAAAATATTACAAGAGGTGGGTTGCGCGATTATTTCACAAAGCGCAAAAATCGTTCCTGCTGATCGTAAATTTTATGCACTTCGTGATGTCACTGCAACGATTGAATCTGTTCCACTCATCACTTCTTCTATTTTATCTAAAAAAATAGCGGAAGGCGCAAACGGACTCGTGATGGATATCAAAGTGGGCAACGGTGCTTTCATGAAAAGTAAAACTGAAGCCGTCACTCTTGCTAAAACATTAAGAGCAGTGGCTAAAAAATCCGGCATGGAACTTCGCGCCACTCTCAGTAACATGGATCAACCGCTTGGCTATTCTGCGGGAAATGCAATCGAAGTTTATGAGTGCATTGAGGTTTTGCGCAATGAAACGCTCAATCCATATGGTCTACCCTCTACCGATTTAAGAGAACTCACGATTCATCTTGCTGCTCAAATGTTAGAAGTTGGAAAAGTGGTGAAGAACTTGGCTGAAGGCCGCAAGCTTGCCACCCTAAAATTAAAAGATGGCAGTGCTTGGAAAAAATTCAAAGACATGGTTGCTGCTCAAGGCGGAGACATTAAAACTTTAGATGAGCCTTGGCGCTACATTCATGCTGAAAAAATCGTTGAATTGAAAGCCAATAAAAAGGGCTATGTCACAGAAATGAAAACCGAAGAATTGGGTCGCATACTCATTGAACTGGGTGGCGGAAGAAATAAAGTGAACGAACCTATTGATCACTCTGTAGGTATATTCTTTCACAAAAAACTAGGCTCAATGATCAAGGCCAATGACACCTTGGTGACCATTTTTGCAAAAAAGAACTCAAACTTAACTCAAGTTGAAACTAAAATCCGAGAATGCATTAAAATTAGCGCCACTAAAAAAGCCGCACCAAAATTAATCATAGAAGCTAACGTTAAGTAATAAAGGAAAATACTATGAGCGAATCTCCTAAAATACCCTCTCCTGCAGCTCTTTTAAAAGAACAAGCAATTGCAGCCATGAACCATTCCTACTCCCCCTATAGTAAAAAATCGGTGGGTGCTGCCATTCATTTGAGTAATGGTAAAATATTTACCGGATGTAATATTGAAAACTCTTCTTTTGGAGGAACGGTTTGTGCTGAACGAGTTGCTGTATGGAAAGCAGTGAGCGAGCTGGGTGGAGACATTCAAATTACGGATGTTTATGTAGCAACAGAAGCTTCTCCCCCATGGTCGCCTTGTGGGCTATGCCGCCAAGTGATTAATGAGTTTGTTGCAAAAGAATGTAAAGTGGTTTTGATCAATAAAACAGGAGAAGAACTAAGCTTCACTCACCAAGAGTTATTGCCTCAGGCTTTTGATCGCTCTGCTTTAGAAATTTAGCAGATCATTCACTATTCAGAATCATCTTCGTCATCAGAATCTTCTGGATTACTTTCCATCTTAATCTGACAAATCCAACCTGCATCCAGTGGATCTTGAATTAAGAGATCTAAATCATCACCTAATTCATCATTCACAGCGATAATGGAACCATCCATCGGCGAAATCACTTCAAAACTGGTTTTAGTTCCAGCGATTTCACAAATCGCATCGTCTTGAACCAATTCATCCCCATCGCCGGGCAAAGAAATGCTTTCTAATTCACCGATTTCTTCCAAGGCTTTTTCAGTGATCCCGATGGTCACTATTTTACCTTTTTTCTTATACCAAATTCTTCCTTCATCATATTCAGCCATGATCTATTTCCTTTTCCTTAATTCACTTTTCTTTGTGCAAGAAACACAACATCCATTTTAGAGTTGCGAATTTCTATCCAGTGCGCGCGGTTGGTTTGAAAGTAGTTTAATGTAAATTCGCCAGTCTTCCATTCTTGTTTTAACTTTTTGGGCATTTTAAATTCCACTCTCCATTTTTTGGGAGTGGAGCCTGAATCTATTAATATAAGATTTGCTTCCACTAGGCTAATTTTTTTATCTGAGATTTGAGTTCCTCTCCAAATTCCTGCCCAATCTTTCTCCAATAAGGGCGCCAGTGGTTTTGAAACTTCAGCAATTGATTTCAAACCTTCAGATTCACTCTGTCCTTTTCCTGGGTTTGCATTGATCTTAATTCTTGTTTTTTGCAACTCAACGCCTGGATCCACTTTATTTAAATCAGTGAGAACCCATGGAGTTTTTTCATTAGATTTGAATTCCACCAATCTTCTTTGAATGGAAGAATTTTTTTCAAACGATTTTAATCCACTGGCAACGGCTAAGCGAACATGGGGACTTTCATCTTGTAAGTAGGGTTCTACAAAATCAAATGCATTCTCCCCTTGAGATTGAATCACAGCACCCAATAATTTTTTCTTCAATACATCATTCTGGGTGGATTTCACTTCGGATTCTAAAAAGGTACCGGTATCGGAATCGCCAAAACGAGAGAGTCCATCGATCAAAAATCCTTTTATATTTGGGTTAGATGTTTCAGAATACATTTTTTTAAGTACGGGAAGTGCATCTGAGCCTAAACTTTCCCAAAAGCCAGCAGGAAGCGAAGGATGGCGCTGATTCATCTCATTTTCAATTGCTGCACGAATATCCCCTTCACTCTTTTGCGCTCTGGCTGGGCTTGTGGATACCAATAAAAGCGCGATGAGGATCAGTTTCATGATTTGCATTTTATCTCACAAATGAGTTCCATTGAACGATCGCTGAGGATTGAGGAGAAATGAGATTTCCATCTTCTTGCCAAACACTGCTCACCAATTCTCTTTTCTTAGTGGTGTACCACATCACATGATTAAATTGGCACTCGGTAGTAGCCTTGCAGTAATAACTTAATTTAGTTCCCGTGCTAGTGGTATTTGAGTAGTAATGATTACCGCCACCAATTGCAGCATCACATGCAGTTGCACAAGTCGTAGAACCTCCGACTTGAAGTGCAGTATCCATATAGCAAGATTTTTGATCTAAATTTGGCCCAGCTCGAGGAGCACAAGTAGGAGTATCGCTCAACTGATCATGTCTTTGGGTTTCAGTTAAACTTGCCACTTTTTCAGAAGGATGGTTCAACCCAAGATAATGGCCCAATTCATGAGCAACAGTTGCACCCATTTCTAAAAAATCTCCATCTTGACTATCACGAGCGCAACTCACGTTACTACAATTAGGATTAAATCCGGATAATACTCCACTCGAAGTGATGTTAGTGCTAAACGCCAAACCACTCGATTGTGTGCCATTCACTGGAGGTCCTAAAATTGCACCCGATAATCCTAAAATAGAATAACTGACACCGGTGATTTGAATGTCACTCACCATGAAAATGTTAATGTAGTTTCCTTCATCAGCGGCAGGAACACCTTGAGATCCAGCAGCAAATAATTCTCCTAAATAAGAGTAATCAATTTGTGAATAATAATCCCCACCATCCACATCACGCCACTCATAGGCTTTGATCGTACCGATGGAAATATTAGTGCCTTCATTTTTGAAAATTCGATTCACTTCTTTAAAGAGTAGATTTAAATTCACTGCACCTTTTGAAGTGTGAGAATCATTAATATTTTTACTTCCAACTAAAACTACATTTAAATTAATTGCACCGCTCGTTCCAGCGGGGCTTCTCGCAACCGTGTCTTTTTTAATGGCGAGTTTTACTTGAAGGTTTGCCGAAGCAGTAGAAACCCCAATACTTCGATCCGACATCAATACATATTTTGCGTAATAATGGCCTGATGGAAGCTTATTTAACCCTGCTCCGCAATTAGTCCAACCACTTACGGTTGCATCACAGCGTGGAAAAGAGTTCACTGAAGTATAACCATAAGGTGGAGTTTGATGTTGATCCCAGTCATCCCGATTCGCAAAAGCACTTCCTGAACCAGAAGTCGTGACAGTGCATGCTGAATTTGCATCACAAGAACCACCGGCACAAACCCACATACCGCCCGTTACACATCCGGCAGTGATGTTCACAAATTCTGTAACAGTACTATTGGCTGCAACAGAATAAAATGAAGTCAAAACAGGATAGGCCCCACCGGAGTATGGATAACTTAATGTATCCGCGGTGAGAGTCATCGAACCGTTACCATTCGCGCCGTTATAGCCAAAATCTGTCGCGGCATCAAAAGAGCCTAGATCCACTAAAACTTCTTTTGATCCCCATGGATCTTGAAAGCGA
Source organism: Bdellovibrionales bacterium (assembly GCA_947372355.1). Classification (GTDB taxonomy): domain Bacteria; phylum Bdellovibrionota; class UBA1018; order UBA1018; family CAIMNF01; genus CAIMNF01. The sequence continues at coordinate 13,571 of CANBTI010000035.1, forward strand.
ACCATGCCCACACCGGTTTTAGTAAAAGTTTGAGTCGTGGTTGTAACCGAGTTTTTTAAATTACTAGTACCTGATCCAGATACATTTGGAGACCAAGCTCCAGCGACATCAGTGCCTAAATAAAGTTTTGCAGGAGGAATAGGCGTGGATGCTGCATCAACGGCCGCAAGCTTATCCACAACACTACAGGCAGTGAAAATTAAAACTATCGCTGAATAAGATAAAATACGTGCAACGATCTTCATTGATGAAACCCACCGCCCATGTATTATTTTACCCCATATACGCCTGAAAAGGCATCTTTTGTCCAACCCATTGATTCAGTTCGGCTTTAATCTCACCATTCTTGAGGTGAATCAGGATAAATGTTTTTCTCATCGGCTCTCCAATGAATCTCCAGTCTAAATACACCATTTTGGTCCAGGTACCGGAGTTGAGATATTGACGGCCATTCTCATAAACCCGGTGCATCGGTAAATGCGTGTGTCCAAAAACCAAGGTATGAATCTCAGGATTCACTTGAAGTAGATCTCTTGCCTCTTGTTCCAAATCTTGAAAAAAAGATCTCTCTTGTGAAATCATCTTAAAGAAATTTTTCAATTTGAACTTATTATTCATTCGTCCAAATATTCGAACCCTCAAAAAATAAAACATCGATAAAAAGAGATATTTAAAAGTAAAGATGGGATCAAAAATAATCCCTAAAATTGCAAAAACCTTCAGGGGTCTGATTTTATCCAAATTCCTACGTTCCCACTTCAAACGATTGATGATCTTTAAAACATAAATACTTCCCCATGGAATATTGAGAACTTTTTCTCCATTCGGAAGGTCGTGCATGGGCCGTTCAAAATCCAATTGATTGCTCGCTTCCAATTGGTTGCCATGGCGAATTTGTAATCCACCTTCGTAATCCAGACGATCGGTATCCACTACAATTTTCACTTTTTCGCTCGGATATTGGCCTTCAGGATCCCAAAGTTTAGTGATGCGTTCCCGCACCTTTTCAAAAAACAACTCTGCATCGTGATTCCCAATGAGATAGGTAATTTTTTTATTTGGTTTAGAGGCAAATTTTCGAAGCGCATCCATTACCCGGGAGTGCCCAGCGATGATGGCTTCCAGTTTCACGAGTGCAATTTCTTCCGTGATCCCCTCTTCGAACTCACCCAGATAAGGCACATTTAAAAAATCGAGATAATCCCCATTGATGATGAGCTCTACTGAAACGGGCCCTTCGGCTCCGTCCCCATAATGGCCGGTGGAGAAAAACTCAAAAAAATCGATCATTTCCTGATCAAAATAGAAGTCCTCATGGGGGTTAAACTTTCCCTCATAATAACGTCCTGCAGATAGATGACAGTCGCTGATGACTACTTTAAATTGATCGCTCATAGGCTAAATATAAGTTTAGATTGACTTTTCGCGCAATAATAGTGTAAAGTGCGAACCATGGCAGACAAGACAAAAAAATGGGCAGACAACTTAAACGGTAAATTCTTCGTTGATGATCAATGTATTGATTGTGATGCTTGTCGCTCTGAAGCTCCTGATAACTTTACTCGTAACGACGAGCATGGTTATTCATTTGTATACAAGCAACCTTCGACTCCAGAAGAAGAAGCACGTTGCCAAGCAGCTCTTGAAGCTTGCCCTGTTGAAGCGATCGGCAAAGACGGCTAATCAATAGTCCTAATAACCAAAACGTTTTAAATAATCATTCACTGATGTGGGTGGATTAGACATCGTATCTATGATGATATCAGCAGCTTGAAGTTTGCCTGATTTCTTTTCATTCAAAGCGCTTGCTTGAACTACGATTGGTGAAGACACTTCAGCATTAGAAACTTCTTTGGTTACATTTAAAAAGCTCATCATTTGATTACGGATCACTCTTAATTCTTTTTCGTATTGATCCGCTTTTACGGTAGCTGCTTTTTTATCATTTTGAATGGTTTGCAATTCAGCCACAAGATTGGTCACTTGAGTTTTCAATTGATATTGCTGATCTGCTACACGCACTTCTGCAGCAGTCGCTGTTTCAGCTAATTTTGCTTGATATTGAGTGTCTAGTTTTTTCTGAACTATTTTTTGATTTTCAATCTCGGCAACTGCAGCTTTTAAACGACGAGACAGGTTTTCGTTTTCAAGTTTTAGTTCTTGCATGTCGTTAGTGTAAGCTTCGAAATGTTTATGAAAATCTCGATCACTTTTTTCCAATGCCGCTCTTAACTCAGCAATGGTATTTTGTGTGGCAGCTTTTTCTTCGTTCACTTCATTTTTGAAAGCTTCCATTTCAATAAAGATAGAATCCAGCTCGATCATTGCTTCAGCTTTACGATCATTCCAAGTTTGGAGTGCGGTTCTTGCGGCTTCTATTTGAGACTTAATTTCGTGATATTTTTTTTGGTCCATACCCTTATATTATGCGCCACCGACCAAACTTTCCCAATCGGCATTTTTTGCCGACTATCCGAAATGTTCTAATCGAGTTAAAATTAAATCGTATGATGAAATTTTGGCGCTTTATCTTTTTGATTACTTTATTTTGCTCGAGTGCCAACGCTACAGGCAAAGGCACTCCCCAATTTGCTCTCCAACAAAGTGAGCCCTCTACCATTGTAGTGGAAATCAATCCCGTCGTATTGCTCAATGCCGCAGCTCCGACACAAAAACAAAATGGTGGAAGTTTCGGGTGGACTGGAGAAGTGGCAACCGGATTTGGTTTGCTCACTTCATTCAGTATTTTTGATAGTCCCTTTGATTTAGAAACGGGCGCGATTTACATGAATGAAACTTCAACCAGAGATGTTTCTGGAATCAGTGTCACCCAAAAAGTTCATGAAATTCATATTCCCCTTCTTCTGCGCTTTAATTTTGATGAAAAAATAGGTCTAGGATTTGGCGGCTATGCTGATATTGCAAAAGGGAGCATTTCTCCAGGAATTCATGATCGAGATTTTGGATTACTCTTTAGTGCCCGTGCAAGTTTGATGATTGTTCCTCAATTATATTTCATCATAGATGGCCGCTATCAACATGGACTTTCTAATCTTGCCAATATTCCTCCAGGAGTTGCAGGTGATGTTTACAACACGAGATCCATGCAAGCCTATCTTGGATTAAGCTATCGATTCATGCCGTTTTAAATCTACTCAGTGGAGTTACTCGATGATGAGTTCATTCCAATCTTGAATTGAGAATAATGCTCGAGGATCCGGCTTCATCGTGGGATGAGCATGAAGAACTTGAATAAACGAAAATCCCGCACTCACTGCCGATTGCATGCCGGCTAGTGAATCTTCAAATACAATAATATCTTCGGATTGCAGTTCGAATCCCGATGCAGAGCGCATCTTATTTTTGGTTTCACTAAATGCCGTTAAAAATGGCGCCGGACTAGGCTTACTCTCTAGATAATGTTCTGAAGACCAAATTTGATCAAATAATCTGGTCAGACCCTCCGCGTTTAAAATCACATCTACTTCTTCTTTTGCAGATCCCGTAACGATTCCCATAAATGTAGATTTTGCCTTAAATTCCAAGAGTTTTTGATGAACTCCCGGAACGGTATCAACTCCACCGACAATCATTTTACGATAATGTGCTTTTAAATCTTGTTCAAATTGAAGAGGATCTAAGGATAGAGAATAAGTTTTAATGATGTCCTGCACAGCAGACTTCCAGGTTCTACCCACAATCATTTTGGAAATGTTTTTAATAGTTTCTACTTGATCAAATATTTTATGATCGACACAATAATGCTCTAATACTTTCTCACCTAGCTTCTCGGTATCTACCAATGTGCCATCGAGATCAAAAAGCAATATCTTATTTTTGACATTCAATTTTTTCATCATTTTTTTCTATCTTCGCTTAATCTTATACCCAATATATAATAAAGATTAGAAAAATGGCTGATATTTACGATTATTTTTTCTTTTTTTCTTGCCGAGAAGAATTTTTCTCCTTAAAACTATTCAACATAAGGAGAAAACAATGGCTAAAAAAGCTGCAAAAAAGAAATATTCATTTTTAAACGAACTCTACGAAGGTGTATTAAACATCACTGAAGTGAGCAAAAACGGTGCGATCAAATTGAAACGCACTGATCTTAAGGATCTCATTGAAACTGCATTCACTAAAGGTGCAAAACTCGCTGCTGGTGGAGAACGTGTACGTTTTCCAGTAATCGGTGCGATTGTTCGTCGTGAAGTGAAAGCTCGTAAAGCAGGAAAAGGCGTTAATCCTTTCACTGGCGAAACAGTTGATGTGAAAGCTCGTGCTGCTTCTAAGAAGCCACGTTGGTCTTTCCCTAAAACTTTAAAAGAAACTTTCTCTGAAAAGAAAAACTGGTAGTTTCAGTTTTTTTCTTTAGATAATTTTTTAATTAAAAAAAATACTTAAAAAGCCTGAATAAATACTTTGTGTCTATTCAGGCTTTTTTGTATCTTGTACTCATGAAACTTGTCACACTCATTGCCCCTGATCGCTCCCATCACATTGGCGCCCTAATTACCGATCTTCCATTTGGTGAAAATAAAATTGTGGATTTTTATGAAATCGAGAATAGTCCCCATTATTCAAACATGGTGGAGTTCATTAAAGATGAATCTAAAACCATGCCTTGGGCTAAAGAACAAATCACCAAAGCCAAAGCTGGAAAACTTTCTGAAAATTGTATTTTAAATGAAAAAGATACACTGCTCACCGCTCCCGTTCCTCATCCTGTTTCCTGCAGAGATGGATATGCTTTTCGTCAGCACGTAGAATCCGCACGCAAAGGTCGTGGTTTACCCATGATTCCAGAGTTTGATGAATTCCCAGTATTTTATTTCACTAATCATTTGGCGATCGTGGGCCCGGGTGAAGTTTTTGTGATGGAGAAAGCTCTTGAACGTTTGGATTTTGAATTGGAAGTGGCGATTGTGACCAGAAAAGAAGGTCGTAACATTCCAGCCAACAAAGCCGATGATTATATTTTTGGTTACATGATTATGAATGATTGGTCTGCACGTGAGTTGCAAACCCAAGAAATGAAAATGAATTTAGGCCCAGCTAAAGGAAAAGATTTTGCCACCGGACTAGGCCCTTACCTTCTCACTAAAGATGAACTCGAAAAAAGCCGAATTCCAGGCCCAAATGGTGATCGCTACAATATTTCGATGAAAGCATTTCACAATGGAAAACAAGTTTCTGATGGAAACTTAAAAGACATGAACTGGACATTTGCTCAGATTTTGGAACGCGTGAGTTATGGCGTTACCGTTCATCCGGGTGAAGTGATTGGTTCAGGCACAGTGGGAACTGGATGTTACATGGAACTCAATGCCACTAAGGTGACTGATAATGTTTGGATTAAACCCGGAGATACCTTCGCTCTTGAAGTAGAAGGCATGGGCCGATTAGAAAACACGATTCGCAAAGCTACTGCTTAAATTAGGAAAAAATGAAATTATATCATTACTGGAGATCCACCAGCAGTTGGAGAGTGCGATGGGCACTTGAATATAAAAATATTCCCTGTGAAATGGTTCACATCAATTTGATGAATGGCGAAGCAGATCATCCCGAGCATCTCGCCCGCCATCCACTTGGTTTTGTACCTGTACTTGAACTCGACTCTAAAGAAACTTTGATTGAATCTCTGGCGATCATCAATTTTCTAGAAACAAAATTTCCGAACAGTCCTTCTATTTATCCAAAAGATCCAATTGAAAGAGCTCGTGCAATCGCTCTCTCTGAAGTGATCAATTCAGGAACTCATCCTCTTCAAAATCCAACGGTGACTGCCTACTTAGGGGAAACATTGGGAGCAAACGCTGAACAACAAAAACAATGGTCACAACATTGGATTCGTCAGGGATTAATGCTTTATGAAAAGTTACTCCCCCATTCATTGAAAACTGAGTTTTCGATCGCAGAACTTTGCTTATTGCCTCAACTCTATAACGCTGCGCGATACGAGGTAAATCTTGAACCATTCCCGAAGATTAGAGCCATTCAACATCATTTTCAAAATATGGAAAGCTATCAAAAATCTCACCCGGAACGCTACCAACCAATTACTCCTTGAATGCTGCTAGGAGTAATGTAGAATTTAAGAGGTATGAAGTTCAAATCAACTCTCATCATTGCTCTCCTAGTTCTCAGTTCATGTACTAAGCAGGCGTCGAAAGATCGTAAAGGCAATGTATCCATTGATTCTGAGTCTTACCCCATTGAAAACTCAAAGCTCAAGAACTGTCACTTCAAGTTTCCGTTTCCTAGTTATACTTTTGGAGCTACCATTGAGCCCAACATTATCTTGTGTGATGAAGGCGTACCTAAAAAAGTAGAAATTCTTACCCCAGCACCACTCCCCAGCGGAATTCAGTTTTCTCCGAACACCCTTAACTTGATTGGCACCGCAAATGAGCGTGTGATCCAAGCTCCTTATGATTTTTATCTAGAAAATGAATCTGGATACGCAATCATTAAGATTCAGATTTCAATTCAGTAGAGATTCCGTATATTGTGGTCAATATGATCAGAATATCAGGGCTCTTTCTCCTGCTCTCCCTAGCAGCTTTCTCCCATAGTGTTCAAGCCGAACAAAAAGAATTGCGCTGGGGTGCAGATGCAAAATCGGGTGCTCCTTACATGTTTGTGGATCCTAAAAATCCAAAAGTCATGCAGGGCTTTGAAAAAGATATTTTTGAAAAGCTCGCTGAAAAAATGGGGCGTAAATTAGTTTTCGTTCAAAACGAATGGGACTCCCTCATCCCCGGTCTAGAGCGCGGTGATTATGATATCGCAGCCAATGGAATTGAAATCACACCTGAACGCCAAGAAGAAGTTCTCTTCTCCACTCCCTACTACTCCACTTTCGAACAAAACATTTCTCGCGCAAATGATGCAAGCATGGATCCTGGCTTAGAAAGCTTAGTGGGAAAAAAAGTGGGCACCTTAAAAGCTTCCCTAGCTCACCATCTCTTGGAAAAACAAAAAGTTTCAAAAATTGTTTTCTATGAAGAAGAAAGCAATGGATATAAAGATGTTGAAAACGGACGAATTGATTCTTTTTTCATCGATTATCCAATCGCACTTTATTACGCGCTTTCAAATCCAAAACTAAAAGCTTCTGGACCACCCGTAGGCCGCCTTTTTTACGGGGTCGCCGTTTCTAAAAAAAATCCTGAACTAGTTGTTGAAATCAACAAAGGGATCAATCAATTAATCGAATCCGGTGATCTGGAAAAAATTCTCGCTAAGTGGAATCTACTCCACCCTTTCACGGTTGAAGTGATGGGCCTTCACTCAGAAGCAAAAAATGATCAGAGTGAAATCAACAAGGTTTCCGCTCTACAATCTAAAAAAATTACTTTTAAAGAACGAATGATCCGTTATGGAACAATTCTTCCCCTTCTTTTAAAAGGAGCACTCACTTCAATTGAAGTTTCATTAGTATCAATGCTTGTTGCTATTTCTTTTGGTTTAATGCTCGCCCTCATGCGTCTTTACGGAAGCGCACCGGTTTCTTTTTGTGCACAAGCGGTAGTAGAAATGCTTCGTGGAACGCCACTATTGATTCAACTTTATTTGATCTTTTTTGGATTACCTTACATTGGAATCCAACTCACCCCCTTCTGGGCAGCAATCTTAGGTTTAGGAATGAACTATGGTGCTTACGAAGCTGAAAATTATCGAGCAGGGATTGAAGCTGTTCCACAAACTCAATTAGAGGCGGCCCAAGCACTCGCACTTTCACCTATTCAGCGTTTTGTTTATGTCCTTTTTCCACAGGCGTATCGAATCATCCTACCGCCTATGACCAATGATTTTATTTCATTGATTAAGGATTCATCCCTGGTATCGGTGATCACGATGGTGGAACTCACCACCATTTATTCACAATTAGCTTCCACTTATTTTGATCACTTGGGATTAGGAATATTAGTAGCCATCATTTACTTTCTCATTGGTTACCCCTTTGTCCGCTTGGCACGTAGACTTGAAAAAAACCTGAAGAAGAAACGCTAATGATCTCTAAAATCATCAGAGCAACACTCCTGTTTTATGTCATGTGTTCACTCACGGCGATGGCACCGATGAATCTCAGTTTTTTATTGGTCATCCTTACTTCAATCACTGCCATGATGATGGGGCAAAAAAAGAAAATCGATTTTAATCTTTCTCCCGATTTTAAAAGATACCGGTTTTGGGCTCTAGCACTTCTCCTCACTTGTTGGGGTAGCTTGGTGGTCACCAAATTTTACCCTTATGCGTATGCAGATCATAATCCGGAAGTCACTTTTCACGGTTTTTTAAAAATTTGGTACCTTCTCGTTCCTGCAGTTTTACTTTATGCATTTGAAGTGGGATCAGAATGCAAAAGTTTTTCGATCATCACCATGATTAAACCCTGGTGGGTTGTAACTTTGATCATGATGGTGGTCGCAGTGGTTCAGTTTTTAACCGGCTGGCCTCATCCTCAAATGATTCCTGATCAAACCCATTTTTATCATGCCACTCTATTTTTCGGGCATCACCTTTCCACAGCGAGTATTTTTATTTTTCCAGCTTTTACGGCTCTTGCAATTACTTTCGGGTTTTACACTCGAACCAAACAAAATGAACTACCAATTCCCCCTCGCCTTGCTCTCATCATAGGAATAGCGGGTACCCTCATTTTATTTTTAAGTTACGCACGTACGGCATGGATCGCATTAGTCATTGGATTTATTTTGCTATTTAAAAAATATCTTCTCCCAAACCTTTCACGCAAACAATGGTTCAGTGGCGCCATTTTATTATTAATGACTCTTGGGGTTTTTGTACAAACCCCTATGGTAAAAACGCGCATAGAAAAACTCTATGGCATAAGTGAGCGCACCGAACTTTGGAAAGCGAACATTGATTTCTTCACTCATCGCCCTCTCACCGGAATCGGTTGGCTCAAAACTCAAGAAATGTCGGAATTTTATTTTAAGTCCATTGATCCTGAACATTACCGTTCCCGTTTTTGGGGTCACGCTCATAGCAATATTTTTGAGATGCTGGGTGGAACAGGATTATTCGGTTTACTCGCGTTTTTAGGCTGGTCTTTCTTCACTCTCCGAATTGCACATCAACTTTCAGCTAAATATGAACTTCGTGCTTTAAGCGAGAACGGATCTAGTTCAAACCTTGATTTCTTTTACTCTGATTTTTGTCGCGGAATTTTTATTGCGCTGATCTTACTTCATTTTAACGGACTCACCAACGTCACCTTCTGGGAAGGTAAAGTAATGCATCAACAAATGCTAGCTTTGGGGATGTTGTTGATTTTGGATCGAATGTTTAAAAAGATAGAACAAACTCATTCCTAAGGTAAGTGCTCCACATCCAAAAATTACCGTTCTCACTGTTAATAAATGAAATAGAATCGGTGCAAAGAGAAGAAAAATAAGTGCGGCAAGATTATCTAAAGTCATTTTTAATCTGAAAATTTTTGGCAAATCTTTCATCTCAATCGTGGTTTGAATTAAATCAGTACTCGGTAAATCGTTCAGTGGCCCACCAATCGCCGCAAATGCTGAAAAGAAAACGATGAACGCATAACTATGAGAAATTGCCATTCCAATAAATCCAACCCCCAAGCAAGCTAGCCCAATATAAACCATTCGAGCAGGGTTTTTTCTTTGCATGTTGCCTACAACTAAAGCAGAGCTCACATTTCCAACTCCGTAGGCGCCCATCACTAAACCAAAGGCTTTCACATCACCAGGGAAAATTTCGTGGATCAAGAGTGCAATTCCTAAAGCATAGGTTAATGCCCACGCTCCACCCGTGATCGTTTTTGCCATATAAACATCATACAATTCATGATTTTTTTTCAGTAATTTCCAAGAATCAAAAAAGTTCTTAAGAATGTGCTCATCTTGCTCAAGATGGGATGTGGAATGTACCGGAAAGTTTTTTTGAATCAAATAAATAGAGATCGCTGAAATAAAAAAGCTCAGTGCATTAATCGTAAAAAAATGAATGGTAGCTACATAGATGGAAAGAATACCAATGATTGCTGGTCCTAGCACTCTAGCCAAACGAAGCGTAGTCGCCAGTAATCCATTGGCTCCCTTTAATGTGGGCAAATCATTGCAAAGAAGAGGAAGCGAGGTTTGAATCGCTGGTTCAAAAAAAGCGCCTAATGCCGCAATTAAAATTGAAGAAATCACAAGTGGAATAAAGGTAGCTTTTCCCATTAGGAAAAACAAAACAGGAATCAGGGTGATCAACATTCGCATTAAATCGATATTGATCATCGTTTGAGAAGGACTCCAACGATCCGACCATTTCCCCCCTAAAATTCCAAAGATCAAAAACACAAAAAGTTGTATTGAGGATAGATAACCAGTATTGGCACCGATTTGAGTTACCGCTAACCACACAAAAGCCACTTTAAAAATTTCATCACCAATATTGGAGGAGAGTTGTCCGATCCAAAGAAGTAGAATTGATTTATTTTTAAGAGCTCTCGTCATCAACATGGAAACATAAAGTTAAAGGTTCAAGCTATAATTGTAAACTAATTTAGTTGACAAAAGAATCAATTCAGAAACAAAACCAATTTCCACCCTATTCCTTTAAAATGAAAGACAAAGTGAATTTAGTGAAATCCATTTGGAGAATACTTTTAATTGTATGATTTAGCTCTTCCTCAATACTTACTAAATATCTCTTCCAATCAAAACATCAGTGGAGGTTTCACTTGAATTATGAACAGCACATCCACCTCCGTTTAGCTGAGTCTGAGTTAAATAAGTCTCAAAAGTCCAACGATAAAGTACAGTATTTACAGGTAAAGGTATTATCGGAGATCGAAGAATTTCTTGATAAGATAATGTCATTTGCACAAAGTTTTTTCCTAGTTCAATATAATTGAAGTTGATATTTTTAATATCATCCACAACGTAACTTTTCTTAAATTGACCAATTTGCCCTTTAACCCTTTGGGCCATGCGAATCTCGGAGCTTGGACGCTGCTCTAGGCAAGTTGGAAGTGCAGCATTTGCCGAGACAGTAAGCACATGTAGTAACGAAAGTCCGATAATAATATTTTTCATTTTTACTCCTAAAATTATTCTATTTTATTAAATTCTTGAGCTAATGCTCTTGGTTGATTCTAGCAATCATTGCTATAGATCTATCTCTTTTCCTAGTCTGGATTATATTGATCACGAAACGAACAATACAAAAATAAATATTTATAATGTAATACGGTGAGAGGATTTTGTTTACACTTGTAAACAACAGCTATTTTAGTAAAGAAAACAGCTGTAAGTTAATCTGATAGAGCTCAGTACATTTTCCTTGAGTTAAAAAATCAGTTAGCTCTTGCTGAAATGCATCTACTTTGATTTTTGCTTCTTCCAAAAGCTTTGGATTAATAGCCATGGTTGTACCAGAAATTCTTCGTTTAGAAAACGAAACCTCATCAGTTTGATCTAGTTCTAACAATGCCTTTTGAATAAATTCACGGTGAATCTGACGAATAGAAAAGATGGAGTATGTGGTTTTTAAAGTAACTTTTCTTTGGTTTTTTTTTATTTTGTTATTTTTAGTTTCTATTAATTTGAGTTCACTTAATTTCTCAAGTGTATCTAAGGTAATTTTAATGGAAATGCCAAGTTTTTCAGAAATCCATTTTACATCTGGTTTAAATGTTTCCAACTGAAGAAGATCTAAAATTGCAACTTCATACCAATGCGATATTTCAAGAGGAGCTTGAATATTAACAAATTCTGTACTGAGATAATGTTTTAATTCTTGTTTTTTTTGAATCTTTGTTTTACCTGTGCTTATTTTTTTTGCACCAA
>CANBTI010000036.1 GCA_947372355.1 Bdellovibrionales bacterium
ATGAAGTTTACAATAAAAAAAGATTGCACTCATCTCTTGGGTATATGAGTCCCGAAGAATATGAGTGCAAGGTTTTAGAATTAAAAATTAACGATCGGCCTGTTCAGAAAATATGGGGCCGAAGTGTCTAGTTCAAGGGCTCATTCCAGATTTACTTTACATCGTGGCAAGGAATTGAACACCAATTGATCTATATTATCAAAACATCTTTCCACATTGGTCCCAAAAGGAACAACTTTTGATTTACACCAAGTGGATAAAGCAAGAATTGCTTTTTTTCCTTCTGTCGAATTGTCGACTAAGTTAGCCAATGCTCGACTATTCTTTCCTCTGGGGTCTGCAGCTACACCAAAGTCATTTAAGGTAAGATAGTGATTGGTTTGCGTAAGTAAATCTTCTTGAACTGGATTAAACCCTAAGGCACGAATTTTTTGCGTATCATACCTTGGCGCAAACAAATTGCAAGTTTCGTGCAGTATGCTGACCTCTGCAAATGCAGAAACTGAAGTTAGTGCAAATAATCCAATTAATAAGGCCTTCATAAAATTCTCCGTATGTTTATGATTCATTTCTGAATCGTGTTTCGAAATCCTTTGTTATATCGAACAAAGTTGGATTTCAGTAACTTTACTCGGTAATCTTTAGCGTTGATGAGGATTGCTTAAGTTGATGATTAGGGTTTTGTGCAAACATCATCACTCGTTAATGTTCTGTAGATTGGATAGGTTGTATTATTATCCCATTTAATAAATCCACGTTGACCTTTAATTGCTATCACTACAATCCCAGAATCCTGTAATTTCTTTAATGAATTAATTGGATAGTTGTCGCTATGAAATTCTATTATCTGACTCTGTTCAACACCGAGTTGGAGCGATACTATTTCTTTACAGTTTTTTATTAGGTCGTCATAGTTTGTAGCTTCAATGATTTTTACAACTTGGGAATTAAGACCATTGTAAAAGGTGCAATCTGCAGAACAGATTTCTGATGCATTTGCTCGAGCAAAAAGCACTAAATTCATAATTATTACAAGTATAACATTCTTCATAAAAGCCTCTGTATTTAATCTTGTTCGTTTTTGTTAATGACACTCTTGCCATTCGGTTACACTGCAAGTGCTTTTGCTGATGACTCCATTAAGAATGAATCTCCCTTTTATTGTGGTGGAAAGGCCAGGAAATAATTTCGCAATAATCATCCAGTTCGGAGGAAGTCGCAATTCGCAATGATCATTAAATTTTACCCTGAATCGCACAGGCCCTTTAGACCACTTTGATTCTTCTGAAAGGTTGCAGTTTTCTTCGTTAGTTGTACTATCAAGGTTGGTAACTCGGGCGTCCCATAAATCTTGAGTGCCATCTGAGTTGAGATTCACTGCACGTTCTCCAAACGTACAATGTACCGAGTAAATGGTTGCATTAGCATCAGCGGTATAAGCTATTGATGAAGCTACAATGAGCAGAGTAGTAATGACTTTGTTTTTCATATGATTATCCTTTTTTATTTTTGTTTTAATTTGCAGTAAGATTGAAAATCGGTTGAAGCTTCGTACCCTTTTGAATATGTTTGTTGCTGAATGTTTTAAAATTGATGGGAGAGCATTTTAAATTTGGCGCTCCATTAATAAAAGTAAGAGTAAGGTTTGCTGGATTGAGTTTAGTGACTGATGCAACTGGAAACTCAACTTTTGCGCCAACACCATCCTCATCATACATGGCGAGGGTAAGTGTATTACCTGTTTCCTCTGCATTAAAAACAATGCCCTCCAGCTCTATAGCATGCGCGGGTCCGCTTTGAGTGAGGGGTGTGGAATGCGTCTTGCCAGTGGCAATACATTTAAATTCAGAAGCTTTGGTGTTTATACAAACGAAGAATAAGGCTATGATTAATGTTTTCATGGACCATTTATACATAATTTATATGTATGATAGAATTCTGATCGAACATGAGAGTGATCCACTGCTTACTCGTGTTTACTGAAGCATGATTAATTGATGAAATCGGTTGCACGCGCGCCCGAAGAGGAGATCGATTGTGGGGTATTTAAATTAGATATGCTTGAATTTCTAAGTATTTCCGTGCAAAATCGCATCTACATCTGCTTCATTTAAGCATGGAGCAGGGATGGCGTAGGGCTCACCGCTGGGTGAAAGTAATCCTGGTTTTCCTTTTGCTTCTTCTGGATCTGTAGTTCCATAATATTTTGCATAGCGAATGCCGGCTTCTTTGCGCATTTTATTTTCGAAATAAACCGCACGGTATTCACAAACTTCGGTGGTCTCGTATTCATCACCCACCACTTGGCGGCGATCGAGCAATCCGCGAATACTATCGTATGCATGATATGATTCATGAGCTAACGCAATATAGGCGGGAACACTTCTTACGCTATTGTCGCTTTCAATGCGCTCATAATTTCCATTAGGATCGAAATTGATGTTTCCCCCATTTCCGATTTGATTGAGCATATTGTATTTTTCTGGATAAAGAAGGGTTTGAAAAAACATCACTGTGGAGGCTTGATAAATTCCGGTGTTTCCAATTCCGTTTGGTCCAGTTGCACTAAAATGATTTCTGCCTTTTACAATCGTGAGCGGGTAGGGAGAATGTTCTAATTCCGCAAGAAGAGACTTTCCGCTCGGTAATTTCTCGATTTTTACTAATGCATCTTCCACCTGAATTAAAAATGGATCAGACATGTGTCTGATGGATGCCCCATTGGAGCGATAAAACTTCCCCTCTTTATAAGTGAAAATTTCTTCATTGCCCTCAGCGCTTGCTTTTAATTTGAGAGAATCTCCAGCTGCATTTGAAAATGCTAATCCTGAAAACAAAGCATTCTCCTTAGTCCCATCGCAAACGTAACTGGTGAGGTACTGTTTTTGTTGGCCAACTTTAGCAACAATTTGGGGAAGAGTTACGTGAATGTAATCATCATTGGTGACTTCATTCAGTGTGTAGCCTGAGCCGACGAGGATGGTTTGTAATAGCATTGGGATTAGCATCGTAAGGGCCTCCAGTTTGTACATAGGATTGCTATAATAATTAATAATGATTGTCCATTAAATTCGTTGAATCCTCTAGACACGCTCCCCCTAGCTGGCGTATACCTCATCGTCCACACCAAACGGGCAATCGCTGGCTATAAGGCAATCCATCGTAAGATGGGGCGCATGAGTAGCGGGAGGAAAGTCCGGGCTCCATAAAGTAACGGTACCGGCTAACGGCCGGGGGGTTGATCGTAATGATCAATCTACGGAAAGTGCCACAGAGAATATACCGCTTTCTTTGTTATCCTCGAGGTAACAAGGAGAGTAAGGGTGAAAAGGCGAGGTAAGAGCTCACCGCTTTTTGAGCAATCAAAGAGGCATGGAAAACCCTACCGGGAGCAAGACCAAATAGGAAGGAAGAGTTGCTTTACTCGTTATACCTTCGGGTTGGTTGCTGATGAACGCTGCCAGTAATGGTACGTCTAGAGGAATGATTGCCTCCACTTTTTCGAAAGAAAAAATGTAGACAGGACCCGGCTTACAGTTTGGTGTGGACACTTTTAAACGCAGAACTCACGACTTCAGAATAATGAGGATAAACTTCACGAACCAGCTCCTCTTCCAGCAATTTCTGATTGGTAAATTTTTTGGTCAGATCATAATATTCATTCACTAGACTCAAAATTTCAGCCATCGGGTGAAGTAGGTTCCCACCAATTTTACCCGGGAATCCTGAACGATCTTTTCTTTCGTGTTGCTGACGAATCACTTGAAGAGTGACTTGAGCAACATCCGTATGTTGAGCAATGATATCGGCACTCAGCGTGGGATGCTTAAAATAAATTTTGGCTTCATTTTCTGTAAGTGTTTCGGGATCTTTGTTCGATATGTCTCCATAGGGAGTGCGATAAAGTGAAATATCTTGTAATACACAAGCCATTCCTAAAATCTCTAAGCTTGATACTTTCTCATATTTTAGGTGCGAACAAATGAGCATTGCGTAAGATGCACAAAATACGGAACGATCACAATTTTTGGCTTTATCGATTAAACGATGAATGGATCCATCGCCTGTATCAATGGTAGAAATCAGGCGAAAAAGATCACCGAGCATTTGCTGGGCATCCGTCACCACTTGTTCACTCGCGCCATTGTTTTTAATTTTGTTCAAAAGCTCTTTAGAAGAGGCCATCACTTCGGATGTTTTCCAATCAGTTGGAATGTCTTTATTTTCAATTAATTGTGAGTGAGCTTCTTGAAGTAGTTTTTTATCATTGATCAAATCTTTTGTTTGTACATAAAGATAATTGGCTTGCTTAGCTAATGATTCTAAATAATTTCCATCTACGGATGAATCCTTTGATGCAAAAAAGCTGATTCTGCTTGGAGGATTGTAGATAAAAAGATCGTAAGGATACTTATCGCTATTGAAAAAATCTGAAATGGGAAGTGCAGTATAATCTTGGTGTTCTTGCTCAGGTGTCGGCTTCAAACGTTTTTTTGGTATTTTTTCATCCACCTTTAATTTCAAATTCGCGACTAAGGCATCATAAGATTCCGTGCCCACAAAAAAACCTTGAACACGGGTGCTGCTCTTCACTCTTTTGGCGATTTCATCTTGTTTTTGGAGTGTGGGTTCAAATAGAAAAATAGGAACTGCGGGACGATAATTTAAAGCTATTTCCAGAAAACGAAACGCAGAAAAGGAGCTATCTTCTGGACACAAAAAAATTCCGGAAATATTTTCTTCATGATCGGAAACCCATCTTAAAGCTTCAACCATGGAGGGGGTAACTCGTGCTACGCCGTTTGACTCACTAGAGAGTCTGGAGAGGATGTTCGGATTCGGATGAATAAAGACTGGACGGCCCATAATTTCCTATCATGCTGCTTCACGAGATTTTGTGCAAATGGATGGTGTTTCTTTTTTAACTTTAAATTGAATTTGCTTAAAAGCCACTACAATTCGATCTGAATAATGGCGATAAATTTCATTTTCTTCGCTTAAAGATTGAGGCTGATCGTCAATAAAGGCATTAATGAGGCTTAAGATTTCAGCCATCGGATGTAGCTGCATTCCACCAATTTTACCAGGAAATCCAGTACGATCCTTACGTTCGTGATGTTGGCGAATCACTTGAAGTGTTACTTCAGGAATGCTTGTTGCTTGCGCCAAAAGTTCAGCGCTCATGATTGGATGTTTTAAGTAATAGGCATCCGTTTTCTTTAGATTTTCAAACGGAGAATTCATTAAAGAAATATCTTGGAATAAACTCGCTAATCCTAAAATTTCAACGATTGCATTTTTTTCAAATTTCAAAGCTTTACACATTAATATTGAAAGTGTCACACAAGCGATGTTGCGATCACAATCGTGCGATTGCTCAATAAAACGAGAGAGTTTTTCAGAGTTTTGGTTTGATTGAAGTTGGGAGACTAAATGAAATAGATCCCCTAAAATTTCATGAGTATTATTCACAATTGAATCAGATAAGGCATTATGATGAATCCCATTGAGCAAGGTTTTTGCTTTGTACAATGTTTCAGCGGTTTTCCATGAAATTGGAAAACTGGTAGATTCACTCATTTCAGCTTTAGTTTTTTTAATTTTTTCATGAATTGCTTTAATGCATTCTTCATTGATGTAAAACCAACGAGATTTCTCAATGGCATGAGAAAGATATTCAATGTCAACGGGGCTTCCTTCTGTTGCAAAAAGGCTCAGTCGTTGATTTTCTCCCTCAATAAAAATATCAAAATTATAATGAGCTGTATGAAGAAAGTCTAAAATTGGTACAGCAATATATCCTGGGTAATGACTTAGTTTGTTTTCTCTGCTGGAGAACTCAGGGGTGATAAAGTTGTTAATATTTGAAGATTTTTCAAGAATTTCAGGAAGACTTTCTTGACTCGAAAAAAAGCCTCTCACCTGAAATTGTTCAAAAAACCTTTTCTGGTCTTCATGGCTCAATTCGTTCTCAGAATCGATTAAAAATACGGGTGTGGCCGGACGATGGAGTAATGCAATTTCAATTAGTTTTAAGGCGCTAAAACTAGCGTCGTTTGGATTTAAATAAATAGCCTTGATTTGGTTCACTGGATCTAAAATTATTTGTGCCCCTTGATGAAGAGAAGTTGCAATAATTGCTTTAATATCAGTAGGATAGCTGATTTTTTTAGCGAAGTCTTTATTGCCATTGATGATCAAGGGTAAGCTCATATTATGAGTATATCCCTCTAATACTTGACAATCAAGGTCAACTTTAATAAATGCTATACATTTATAATTAGTCGCTAGGGGTTGCCCATGGTATGAGAAAAAGCCTATGAAACCATGGGGTGTGTCCGATTCTCTTAAGCTATATCATATCGAAAACTGGGGTGACCAATACTTCAATATCAATCCAGGGGGAAACCTTACCGTTCACCCTAGGCAAGGCCTAGGGCCGGGTATTGATGTCATGAAGGTTGTGGCCGAAGCATCGGCACAAAACCTTGAAATGCCACTATTAATTCGCTTTCAAGACATCATCCGCCACCGGGTGATTCAGCTCAATGAAGCGTTCAGAAAAGCAATTGTTGAACACAATTATCAAGGTAAATATCAAGGCGTTTATCCAATCAAAGTAAACCAAATGCGCGAAGTGGTTGAAGAAGTGGTAGATGCAGGACGTGATTTTGATTACGGGCTAGAAGCAGGTTCAAAAGCCGAACTTGTTGCAGTACTTGCACAAGAACTTGCACCCGAAGCTCTGACCATCGTGAATGGTTACAAAGACTATTCAGTGATCAAACTTGCTCTCATGGGCTTAAAAATTGGCAAAAAAGTAATCATTGTGATCGAAAAACTTTCTGAAGTTCATCAAGTGGTTCAAGTTGCTCACGAGCTCGGTGTTCAGCCGATGTTAGGAATTCGTTGTAAACTTCATTCAAAAGGTTCCGGCAAATGGGAATCTTCCGGTGGTGAATCGGCGAAGTTTGGTTTGACCACTCCTGAAATGCTCTACACAGTGAATTACTTAAAATCACAAGGCTATCCAGAAGCGATTAAACTTCTCCATTTTCACATTGGTTCTCAAGTAACCAATATTCGTACGGTGAAGGAAGCGGTAAAAGAAGCAACTCGCTTTTATTCTGAACTCATTAAAATGGGCGTAAAATTAGAGTATTTAGATGTGGGCGGAGGACTCGGCGTGGATTACGACGGTTCTCACACCGATTTTGAAAGCTCCATGAATTACTCACTTCAAGAATATTGCTCTGACGTGGTTTATTCCATTCAAGAAATTTGTGCGAATGAAGAAGTTCCTGTTCCTACGATTGTTTCTGAAAGTGGTCGCGCGATTGCGGCTCATCACTCTTTGTTAGTCGTCAATATTTTTGGTTCTATTGAAATGGGAAATACTCCTCTTGATTTAGATGAACCTAAAAATGGTGAAGAAGAAAGTGATGTAGTCAAAGAAATGCGTTATGCATTTCAAAATCTAAATTTCAAAAACGTAATGGAATCTTTGAATGAAGCGATTCAACGTAAAGAAGAAGCGCTCAGCATGTTCAAGCTTGGCGTACTTGGTTTAGAAGATCGTGCAAAAGTAGAGCATCTTTTTTGGCAAATTTGCAGAAAAGCAACTCAGTGGTCTTCTGATCTTCGTTACGTACCAGAGGAACTTGAAAAAGTTTCTAAGGCACTTGCAGATCAATACCTCTGTAATTTTTCTATTTTTCAATCGATGCCTGATCATTGGGCAATTCAACAGTTGTTTCCTGTGATGCCTATTCATCGTTTGAATGAAGAGCCATCTAAAAATGCAACCCTAGTGGATATTACCTGCGATTCAGATGGAAAAGTTTCTAAATTCATCGATCTTCGTGATGTGAAAGATATGCTCAAGCTTCATCCTCTTAAAGAGGGTGAGCCGTACTATATCGGTTTTTTCCTTACAGGCGCTTATCAAGATATCATGGGCGATCTTCATAATCTTTTTGGTAAAGTGAATGAAGTGCATGTGTTCTTAGATGAAACTGAACCAGGCGGTTATTACATCGAGGAAGTGATTCGTGGAAATAGTATTGCCAGTGTTCTAAAATGGATTCAATATTCACCAGAACATTTGGAAAAAGAAATCAAAACCATGATTGATAAAAAAGTTCGTGAAGGCGGAATCAAACCTCGTGAAGGGGTTGATCTTCAAAATTTCTACGAACAAGTTTTAAGGGGTTATACTTATATTGATTCCTTGAAGCCAAATCTTAACCACATGTATTCTCAGCTCACTACTGAAGAGTTAAATCGTGGCTCAGGGGTTTTGCAATGAAGTTTTTAGGTGAAGGCTTTGATCACGTAGAATTCGTAGTCGGAGATATTCATAAACATGCAGAGATGTGGTCTCGCATGGGTTTTGAAAAAGTTGCAGATATCAACAATCCCGCTAAGCATATTCATCAAGTGGTGATGGCACAGGGGATGGTTCGCTTATTGATCACCCAAGATCATCATAGTGAGTTTTTCAAAATTCACGGTGATGGAATTTGTGTTCTTGGTGCTGAAGTGGAAGATGTTCAGGCAGCTTACGATGAAGTGGTGGGAAGAGGGGCGAGATCAGCAATGTCTCCTCAAACTTTCAAAACTGCCGATGGCGAAGTCACTTATGCCGAAGTATTCACACCCGCTGATTTTAAATATCGTTTTATTTCTCGTAAAAATACTGGTGATGTAAATAAGCCTGCGCTCTTTATTGATGGCGTGACTGTTTCCAGAATGGAAAGTGCATCTTTAACTGGTATTTATCGAATTGATCATCTTACGAACAATATTGATATGGGACAGTTTGAAACTTGGCTTAACTTCTATACTAAAATATTTGGGTTTAAAGCGGTTCGCCGTTTCAATATCAAAACAGGGCGTACAGGGTTACTCTCTGATGTGGTTCAATCTGATTGTGGTAAAATTAAAGTACCCATCAATGAAGCGACTGAAAAAGAATCACAAGTTCAAGAGTTCGTAGATCGTTTTAAAGGTGCAGGCGTTCAGCATTTGGCTTTCGCCACAAAAGACATCATCAGCGGACTCAAGATTTACAAAGAGCGTGGTTTTAAATTTTTATCCGTTCCTGCAACCTATTACGATGTAGTTCCCACTCGTGTACCTGGGGTGACCGAAGATCTAAAGATTTTAAAAGATCTTGGTATTTTACTCGATGGTGAAGGTGGCGGATATTTGATGCAGATTTTCTCTCAAGAGTTGATTGGTCCATTTTTCATGGAACTCATTCAACGAAAAGGGAACGATGGCTTTGGTGAAGGAAACTTCAGAGCTTTGTTTGAAGCAATCGAGCGTGATCAGATCAATCGCGGGGTATTGAAAGCTTAATGCTGAAGCAAAAGGTTTCTGAGAGGTTTCAAGCTCGTAGGGTTCAGCTCATGAAGCAAGACACTCAAGCTTGTTTCATTTTTTTTGGTGCTCAAGAAATCATTCGTAATTTCGATTCCCAATATCCGTTTAGACAAAATTCTACTTTTCATTATCTCACTGATTTTGATGAACCCAATGCCGCTTTAGTTCTGGTGAATGGTGAATCTCATTTGTTTGTAGAGGAACGAGATGAGGCTCAAGAAATCTGGAATGGTGAACGTTACGGTATCGAACGGGCAAAAGTTGTTTTTAATGTTGAGTATAGTTATTCCATTAAATCGTTTTATGAAAAACTTCCAAGTTTAATCAAGGGCGCAGATCGTATTTTTTATCAACTCAATGATTCTTCACGTTTGGATTCCTTGGCGAGAGATCAAAAAGTTTTAAGAGTAGTGAACGGAAATCATTCAAGCCGAGGAAAAGGTTCGATTGGAAATTTACCAGTTCTGGATCCAGCACCCCATGTTGCAGAATTGAGAGTGGTAAAAGATTCAGTAGAGATTGATCTGATTCGTAAGGCTTGCTCAGTGAGTGCAAGAGCTCATGCACACATTCAAAAAATCACGAAAGCTGGAATGTTGGAATCTGAGTTAGCTACAGAATTACAATATTTCATGCAAAAAAACGGACTCCAAGAATGGGGATACACTCCCATCGTTGCTGGTGGGGCAAATGCCACCACTCTTCATTATGTTCGTAATAATGAGTTGTTGAAAGATGGAGATCTGGTGCTGATTGATGCGGGTTCTGAAAACGAACTTTATACAGCCGATATCACGCAAACTTTTCCAGTGGGAAAAAGGTTTTCCGAAAATCAAAAAAAGATTTACCAAAAAGTTTTGGAAGTGAACCAAGAGATTACTAAGCTTGCTAAGCCTGGGGTGAGCTATCGTTTTCTTCACAGTGAGGCTTCAGTGATGATCACTGAAAGTTTAAAATCTCTGGGAGTGCCCCTTCCTGAAAAAGATTCATACCGTAAATACTTTCCTCACGGAGTAGGACACTATCTTGGGTTAGATGTTCATGATGCAGGAATTTATCAAGAACATGGAAAAGATTATTTATTAAAACCAGGAATGCTTCTCACCAATGAGCCTGGATTATATTTCCGAGGGAATGAAACTTCTTATCAGGGAATTGGTGTGAGAATTGAAGATGATTTATTAATTACTGAAAAAGGTTGTGAGAATCTCACAAGAGAGTTGCCGAGAGAAGTTCATGAAATTGAATCGAATCGAAATTGAACATCCATTCATTCTTGCGCCAATGGCAGGAATCACGAATTCTCCATTTCGTCGTTTATTGCGTGAATATGGCAGTTCGGTGATGATCAGTGAACTGGTATCTGCGAATGGAATTGAATACGCCTCTGATCGTACTTTTGATTTGTTGAAATTTCATGAGAGTGAGCGTCCTCTTGGGCTACAGATCTTTGGTGAGGATGAAGAAAATTTAGTGAAGGCTTGTCAGTTTGTTGAAAAGCAAGGCGCAAATTTTGTGGATCTAAATTTGGGATGCCCGGTTCCAAAGGTAGTAAAAAAAGGGGCCGGATCTGCCATGTGTAGAAATCCACTTGCGCTGGGTAAGATTTTAGATGCCATGGTAAAATCGGTAAAAATTCCTGTTACGATTAAAATCCGCACTGGCTGGGATGCAAATACGAGGAATGCCGTTGAGATCGTAAGAATGGCTGCTGATGTGGGAGTGAATTGGGTTGCCATTCACGGACGCACTCGTGCTCAAGGATACAGCGGAGATGCAGATTGGGATTTTATCGGTGAGGTGAAGGCAAAGAGTCCACTCCCGATCATTGGCAATGGTGATGTTTGCACTCCAGAGCAAGCCGTAGAGCGATATCGCACTTATGGTGTGGATGCGGTCATGATTGGAAGAGGCGCTCTTAGAAATCCATTTTTATTTGAACAGTCCGTAGCATTGTTAAATGGAACCACTTCAGCTCCAGTGACAGCGGAAAGATTTTTAGAATTATTTGCAAAACAAAGAAGATATTTGAGTGAAACTTTTAATGAAAAAGGTGCACTCCTTCATGCACGTAAGTTTTTGGCTTGGTATTCGAGCGGCTATCCGGGATCAGCAGATTTTAGAAAAAAAGTTTTTCACATTCCAACAGAGCAAGAGCTTTGGGATACTTCAGATGCCTTTTTCTCGGTTGCGTTGCGCTCCAGAGACATGAGTTATTTGTCGGAACCATTTTTAATGGGAGGCCATGGGTAATGGAAGATTTACACCTCATTCAGTTTCTGAAAAAAATTCAATTAGCATGGGAGCTCTCTCCCGAAGAGTTGGCAAAAATCAGTCATGCTTCAAAAGAAGTATTAAAAAAACATTTAGATCTTTCCTTATCTGAAATCGAAATTCTTCCTTCTTTACCAGCGGGACTTGAAACAACCATGCCACTGGTTTCTATTTATAAAAATCTCACTCGCATGATGCCCGACACTGAAAAACAAAATGAGTGGTTAGTGCTACCTAATGAGCTTTTTGAAGGCAATAAACCAATCGAAGTGATGGCAATGTCGCCCGATCATCTTTCATGGGTGAGTTATACTTTAGAGAGTCAAGCGAGAGAAAAACCGTAAAACTTCAATAGTTGCCATCGTCTATTATTTAGTAAATAATTAGTATAGATGGCGTTTGGTCGATTGTTACCCTCAATTTTATTAGCTTTTTTCTTCATCGCTTCTCCGGTGAATGCCGAGGACTGTTTAACTTCAGTTCTTCAATCTGCTATTCAAGGTGAAATTCCATTGGTCAAAGGAAAAATGGATTCCAGGCATTTTGAATATTTTGATCAAAATAACTTATTAGATGGAACAATTAAAAATGGAGCTTGGCACTTTAAGGCAGAGGTTGATTCCTCCGGTCTCTTAAAGCTTGACGTTTCTTCGGTGACGACTAGTGGAGAACGTTCAAAATTAATTCATGCAAAAAAAATGTTTGATGAAATGATGGAATATTTTAAATCCAATCAAGTTGAAATCAAATCCATTGCTGGTGATTGGAGATACGGAAGTAACCTTGGTGAAATCAATCGAGCAACTTCACTTGGCAATCCCATAAAATCAGCCGCTTTAGGAACATGGACCGCACAACAAGCATTAAGATTTGGTTACACAGAAGTTCAGGTTCTGGATAAAATTGGATCACCGGGGAAATATGTAATGATTGAAGTTCTTTTTACTAAGCCCTATTAAAGTTTTGATATAGTTCGCCAGCGAGTTGAACAAAGGCTTGTACCTTGGGTGAAATAAACTTCTGAGCTGGGTATACTAAGGTAAAAAAACCGGATCCTAAATGCCACTGGGGCAGTAGATGAACCAGTTTTCCATTTTTTAATTCTTCTTCACAAAGAAAATTAGGTAATATGGCAATTCCTTGCCCTATGATTGCAAATTTTTTAAGTGTTTCTAAATCATCGGCGCGAACCCTACTTTTTACTTTGAGTTTATAATGGGGCACTAATTCAATGACATTAGGCTGTTCTGAAAAATGAAGGAATTCATGCTCCTGTATTTGTTTGGGGTGAGTGGGGGTGCCGTTCTTTTTCAAATAAGCAGGACTCGCCATAAAGGTCATTTGTGCGGTGATTAGTTTTTTTGAAAGTAGGGTTGAGTCTTCTAGTTCTCCTGCGCGGATTCCTAAATCAACACCTTCCCCCACAAGATCCACCACGCGATTCGTGACCATGAGTTCTATTTCCATTTCAGGAAACTTTTTTAAATACACTTGTACCAGAGGTGCAAGCAGGGTGTGTCCTACGTCTGAGGCCGCAGTAATTCTTAGAATGCCATGAGGTTTATTTTGTGAAGTGGTCACCTCAGATTCAACCGATTGAATTTCTTCGAGTGCATGAACGCAACCGCGAAAGTAAATCTCTCCGGCTTGGGTCACGTTCAGTTTTCGGGTCGTTCTTTGAATCAGGGTAACACCCAGTCGTTTTTCTAATTGCGCTACCTTGGCGCTTACGGTCGTATTGGGCATTCCGAGGAGTTTGGCAGCCTGGCTAAAGCTGCCTGCTTGTACTACTTTTACAAATACGGCTATTGAATCAAGTTCCATTTTTTGATTATACACCATATTGCATAATGTTTCCAGATTTTACCATCTACTGGAATGATTGGAATGAGTGTAGTTTTGATTTAAGGAGAAAATAAATGAAAGTATATAAATTATTAACAATATCAACAATGTTCTTAGGATTAACGCCAAATTTGGCATCTGCGGTGGCACTGGATGTGGATGCAGCCCATTCTAACATCGGTTTTGAAATTAAGCACTTAGTGGTTTCTAGTGTGCATGGAAGTTTTACTGATTTTACCGGTTCAGTGGATTTGAATGAAAAAGATTTCACTCAATCTAAAATCGATTTTAAAATTAAGACTGACAGTGTGAATACAGCCAATGCAAAACGCGATGGTCATCTTAAATCACCAGATTTTTTTGACACTCAAAAATTTCCTGAAGCGACTTTTGTGAGCAAAAGTTTAAAAGCTGCAGGTAAAAACAAATACACTCTTGAAGGTGATCTCACTATTCATGGAATCACCAAAGCGACTAAATTCGTGTTTGTGAACCTTGGCAAAGTGAAAGATCCATATGGAGTTGAAAAGTATATGTTTCAAGCTTCTACCGAATTAGTAAGAAAAGATTTCGGTCTTGTTTACAATGCAAAACTTGAAGCAGGTGGCGTTGTGATTGGTGAAAAAGTTAAGTTAGAAATCGATCTTGAAGCTGCAGCTAAGGCTCCTGCTTCAGCATCCGTAAAATAACTTTAGGTAAGTAATAGGAGAGGTGCGAGATGAGTGCTTCAGAAAAATCAAAAATGCCGGTGATGTATATTTCTCATGGTGGTGGTCCGTGTTTTTTTATGGACTGGAGCCCCATGGGACCAAAAAATACTTGGGATCAAATGGCAACTTGGTTGAAGAACTTAAATCGCACCTTTACTCGTCCGAAATCGATCGTGGTGATCTCTGCCCATTGGGAAAATCCTGAGATTACCATCATGAGTGGTGAGTCTCCTTCTTTGTTATTTGATTATTATGGTTTTCCAAAACACACTTATGAATTGGAGTATCCAGCACCTGGAAATCCAGTTTTGGCTTCTAAGATTCAAGCCATGCTTAAGGATTTTGGAATTTCCTCAAAGTTAGATTCTCAAAGAAGTTTTGATCACGGAGTGTTTATTCCGTTTAAATTAATTTATCCAGAAGCAGATATTCCCATCGTACAAATTTCATTAAAAAAGAATATGAATCCAGCTGATCATATAGAGTTGGGAAGAGCCCTCGCACCCCTGCGAGAAGAGGGGGTTCTCATAGTCGGTAGCGGAATGAGTTATCATAATTTACAGGATTTATTTCGTGGAAATGATGTGCTTCAAATTTCAAAAGATTTTGATCAATGGTTGGTTGATCTTGCTCAAAACCCATCCGAAGAGAAAAGAAATGCTTTATTGAAGGATTGGGAAAAAGCTCCACACGCGAGAAGGGTGCATCCAAGGGAAGAGCACTTACTTCCCTTCTTTGTGATTTCTGGAGCTGCTGGAAACGAAACAGGAGTTAAGATATTTACTGATACTCCTATGGGTGCGGTCACTTCTGGATTTCAATTTGGATAAATTATTCTTTACTGAGAATGATTTTTTTACCTTCAATGGTAATGGAAAACCCATTTTCATCATGAACGATGTATTTTAATAATTCATAATAAGCTGCACTCAAAAACTTTGCCTCTTCATTGATGTCTGTTTTAGGATCAGGAATTTTGCAGGTTAATCTGCCTGGTTTATATTGAAGGGTAGTGGGATCGAGTTCACTCACTCTTTGGTCATTCATGCGTAGAGTGAAACCTAATTCTGGAGCACCCTCGATGGAAGTGATGAAATAGGTAGTGTCTTCCACGTGAATTGTTTTGCGTTCATTGCCCAAACGAATTTCATAGCCATCTTTACAGCGATAAATGTTTCTTGAAAAAGCGAGTAGTGTTCCTTCGTGGGTGATTTCTTCACCATTAGAAAGCCAAACTCCATTTTTAGTGAGAATGATGTTTTCGAAAAATCCAAAAAAACTTTGATCTATTGCACCACTCATATTTTAATACTCACGATTCTGCTTTGATGTCTTTAGCGAGGGCAACGCGGGAAGCACGTCTTTTGATGGCTGCTTTATATCTACGTTTTTCAGATTCTGTTTTTGGCTCTAAGACGGGAACTGCTCTTGGTTTTCCATCACTACCCAATGCTACAAATGTTAAATAGGCACTCACATTATGAAATCTTTCACCGGTGATTAAATTTTCTGAAGTCACACGTACTCCCACTTCCATTGAGCTTTTGCCTGTGATGTTCACACATGCTTTGAGCTCTACTGCATGGCCCAACTTAATGGGAGCGATGAAATGAAGTGCATCAATCGATGCGGTGACTACAGAGCAGCGAGCATACTTCCCGGCAGAAATTGCCCCCGCGATATCAATCCAAGACATCACCGTTCCCCCGAAGATTGTTCCCAAAGCATTGGTATGCTGGGGCAGCACTAATTCGGTCATGAATACTTCAGATTCGGCAGGTGTTCTCGTGTTTAAAGAGTGTGTAGTTTCCATATCCAGATTTAACCAAATTTTTTCAAAGAAATCTCAAAATATCAGTTGCAAATTTTTACACTAGGATAAGATACTTGGTGTGGGTAAGTGACTTCAGTCAGGACGATGAGGAGACTTATTGATTGGGAGAAAATATGAAAAAAGAGCAAGGATGTTCTGTTGTCATGTCTGAATCGCCTACGGCATCGGGAAATGACGTATTACAAGAAGTAGTGCAAATGACCGGTCTTCCCGCTGATTATCTTCACGCGGAAATTAATTCTTTTCTTGGAACTGCAAACGAAGACGTCAAAGATTTGTCGCTCGATCAGTTGCGCAGCGTTCTTCTTAACTACCTAGAAACATTGAACGACGAAATAACGCAAGAGCAAATAAAGCATTAACATATTAATTACTTGAGTGATGGCTTAGAATATCCGATAGGGGCATATAAGGAGACCACAACTCAAATGAGCATTCACATCGCGAGACCAAAAATTCCAGCAGATTTGATCAGACCAGATTTAGTTGGTTTTAACGGATCACTCACACCACAAGGTTACATTCCCAATCCAATCGTGATTGAGCAAACAGCACGAGGCGAAAGACAGTACGATATTTATTCTCGTTTGTTGATTGATCGTATTATTTTCTTAGGAACAGAAGTGAATGATGTAGTTGCAAATCTACTCATGGCTCAAATGTTTTTTCTAGAGAGCAATGATCCAGATAAAGATATTCATTTTTATATCAATTCTCCGGGCGGATCTGTTTATGCGGGTCTTGGAATTTACGACATCATGAACTTTGTTCAGTGTGATGTATCTACTTATTGTTTTGGTATGGCTGCAAGTATGGGCGCATTTTTGCTCTCTGCAGGAACGAAAGGAAAACGTCATAGTCTTCCTAGTGCTCGTATCATGATTCATCAACCCTTGGGTGGTGCTCGTGGACAAGCTTCCGATATCGAAATTCAAGCAAAAGAAGTTTTATATTTAAAGAAACAATTGAATGAAGCATTGGCGCTTCACACTGGTAAATCAGTAGAGCAAATCACTAAAGATACCGATCGTGATAATTATCTTTCAGCTGCAGAAGCGGTGGAATATGGATTGATCGATAAAGTTGTACAAAAGAGAGGTGCGTAAGCATGGATACACCAAAATATGGAACCAGCCTTGGAAATTTAACTTGTTCTTTTTGTGGGAAAAATCAACGTGAAGTTAAAAAACTAATCGCCGGACCAAGCGTTTACATCTGTGATGAGTGTATTGATCTTTGTAACGATATTATCCGTGAAGAAGGCCAAAAAGCCGGCGTTGCAGGAGCACCAAATGCAACAGGCGGAGTGGGCGCTCTTCCAAAGCCATCTGAAATTAAAACTTTCTTAGATGAGCATGTGATCGGACAAGAAAAAGCAAAACGTATTCTTTCGGTTGCCGTTTATAATCATTATAAACGCATTCAACATCAATCCACTTTGAAAAAAGGGGATAAAGGAAATGTTGAGTTGGCGAAGAGTAATATTCTACTCGTTGGTCCTACGGGTTCGGGTAAAACCTTACTTGCAGAATCACTTGCAAGAGTTCTAAACGTTCCATTTGCCATTGCAGATGCTACCACTTTAACGGAAGCAGGTTATGTGGGTGAAGACGTTGAAAATATTATTTTGAACCTTCTTCAAAATGCAGAAAACAATGTTGAAAAAGCACAACGCGGAATCATTTATATCGATGAGATTGATAAGATTTCTCGTAAGAGCGAAAATCCTTCCATCACACGTGATGTGAGCGGTGAAGGTGTTCAACAAGCACTCTTAAAATTGATGGAAGGTACGATTGCAAATATTCCTCCTAAAGGCGGAAGAAAACATCCTCAACAAGAATTCATTCAAGTGGATACTCGTAACATTCTCTTCATCGTAGGTGGAGCGTTTGTGGGATTAGATAAAATCGTTTCTCAACGTACGGGTAAAAAATCAATGGGCTTTAGTGCGAATATCACCACTAAAGAAGATGCGACGATTACCAAACTGTTTGCAATGTCGGAGCCTGAAGATCTAGTGAAATTTGGATTGATTCCTGAGTTTGTTGGCCGCGTTCCTGTGATCGCCACTCTTGGTGAACTAGATGAGGAAACTTTAGTGAGTATTCTGACTCAGCCTAAAAATGCCCTCACCAAACAATATGCAAAACTTCTTGATTACGATGGAGTAGAGCTAGAGTTTGAACCAGATGCACTGATTGCAATTGCAAAACAAGCAATCAAACGAAATACGGGTGCACGTGGATTACGCGCGATCATCGAGCAAACCATGCTAGATGTGATGTATGATCTACCGGGTGACACAACGATTAAGAAGTGCATTGTCACAAAAGATACGATTGAAAAAGGCGAGAAGCCTATTTTGGTCCATGGCGAAAAGCGTGAAACCGCCTAATCGCATAAATTGATCTCTAAAAAGGGGCGTCATTCATTTGGCGCCCCTTTTTTTTGTTGTAAAAATATATTTTAATTTACACCCCACAGGGCCCTTCAAATATGTAAAATAGTTAGTATGAATCACCCTGACGGGTGAATAGAAGGAGCTTTTCCAACATGAGCAAGCCCAGCAGCAAGACCGAAAAACTAACAGTACCCGTTCTCCCACTACGTGAAGTGATTGTGTTTCCACATATGGTGGTGCCACTTTTTGTAGGTAGAGAAAAATCCATTCACGCACTCGAAGAGTGTGTAGAAAAGAAAAAGGAATTATTCCTCGTTGCTCAAAAGCAAGCAACGACAGTGAGTCCCGGTGATAAAGATATTTATCAAATTGGTACACTTGGAACTATTCTTCAAATCCTTCGTTTACCGGATAATACGGTAAAAGTTTTGATCGAAGGAAAACGTCGCGCGAAAATGTTGAAATTCATGGACGGCGAACAAATGGTGGAAGCAGAAGTAGAAGTGGTGAACGAAGTTGCTGATAAAGCAAGCGTTGAAACCGAAGCTTTAGTGCGTTCACTCAAAGCAACATTTGAAAATTATGTAAAATTAAACAAACGCATTCCACCAGAAATGTTGATGAGTGTGAATGGCATTGAAGATCCATCACGCTTAGGTGATGTGGTGGTTGCTCACCTCAATCTTCGTTTTGAAGATAAACAAGGTGTTCTCGAAATCACTGATCCGATGAAACGTTTAGAGCGTTTACTTGAACTCATGCAAGGTGAAATTGAAATTCTCCAAGTAGAACGTAGAATTCGCACACGTGTGAAGAAACAAATGGAGAAGTCTCAAAAAGAATACTATCTGAACGAGCAAATGCAGGCGATTCAGAAAGAACTTGGCGAGAAGGATGAATTCAAAGCTGAGATCATGGCAATTGAGAAACAGATTAAATCTAAGGCAATGAGTAAAGAAGCCAAAGAAAAAGCTGTGAAAGAATTGAAGAAGCTAAAAATGATGTCACCGATGAGTGCGGAAGCAACAGTGGTGCGCAATTATATTGATTGGTTGATCACCATGCCATGGGGTGAGAATACTGAAGATAGTCATGATCTAAAGGTGGCTGAAGATATTTTGAATGAAGATCATTACGGATTAGAAGAAGTGAAAGAGCGTTTGCTTGAGTATCTTGCAGTTCGTACTTTGACTGAAAATTCAAAAGGCCAAATCATTTGTTTTCTAGGGCCTCCAGGTGTGGGTAAAACCTCACTTGCAAAATCCATTGCTAAAGCGTTGAATAAAAAATTCGTACGCGCTTCTATGGGTGGGGTAAGAGATGAAGCAGAGATTCGCGGACATCGTAGAACTTATGTAGGAGCACTCCCTGGTAAAATTGTTCAGTCTTTGAAAAAAGCTGGTTCATCCAATCCAGTGTTTCTACTCGATGAAGTGGATAAAATGAGCATGGATTTCCGCGGAGATCCATCTTCTGCACTTCTTGAAGTTTTAGATCCAGAACAAAATGGAACTTTCGGAGATCACTATCTAGAAGTGGATTATGATCTTTCAAAAGTAATGTTTGTTCTCACTGCAAATTCATTGAGTGGTGTACCTCGTCCATTACTCGATCGTATGGAAGTGATCACTATTTCTGGATATACCGATATCGAGAAATTCAACATCGCTAAAAAATATCTACTCACCAAACAAATGGAACTCCATGGTTTGAAGGCAGAAGATATTGTGGTGGATGATGATGCTCTTAAAAATCTTGCCGCACTTTACACTCGTGAAGCCGGTGTTCGTAATCTTGAACGCATTATTTCAACCGTGTGCCGTAAGGTAGCGAAAAAATTAGTAGATGCTCGTACTGAAGCGATTGCTAATAAGAAACCGCAACCAAAAGGCGCAATTCGCGTTAAATCTGAAGATCTAGAAGATATGTTGGGTGCTCCACGTATTCCAAATAAACTGGAAGCGAATAATGAAGTGGGTCTCACTAACGGTCTTGCTTACACGGAAATGGGAGGCGAAATGCTTCAAATTGAAGTGTCAGTGGTTCCAGGAAAAGGCGCTGTGAAGATCACCGGAAAACTCGGGGATGTAATGCAAGAATCGGCTTCTACAGCGATGTCTTATGTTCGCTCTCGTGCAGAAGGTTTGGGATTAAGCCCAGATTTCTATCAAAATGTTGATATTCATTTGCATGTGCCTGAAGGTGCAGTTCCAAAAGACGGCCCTTCTGCAGGTGTGACCATGACGACTGCAATCACGAGTGCATTGACTAAAATACCAGTGAAGCGTGATGTAGCGATGACTGGTGAAGTGACTCTTCGTGGGCGTGTACTTCCAATTGGTGGCTTGAAGGAAAAACTTCTTGCAGCAAAAAGTGCAGGCATTAAAACAGTGATCATTCCTAAAGATAACGTAGCGGATTTGAAAAAAATTCCTGCAGATATCAAAGAAGGAATTCAAATCATTCCTGTAGATCATGTGGATCAAGTGCTTAGAATTGCACTTGCCCTCGAAAAACCGACTGAGTTTTTAGTGAAAGCTGGCGGAGTGGGAGAAATTCCAGCAGCTCTAATCGAAAAAGTAAAAGCGGTAAAAAACTCTGGAGCGGTTAAACACTAATCAAAGATTAAATGTAATGAATGACCCACAAGCGTAATGCGTTTGTGGGTTTTTTTTTAGCCCAATCCTACTTCTAAATGCAAAGGCTTATCAGAAGTGGCAAACTCTTCATTCCCTCTAGAATCTAAAATGATATTTGCAGTATTTACCGCAAAAGCATTTTTTTGAACGATTGAAAATATAGGATCCTTTTCATCTAGACCCATGGAAAAGAAATGCGCTCCAGAATGATGAGATGAGGTTCTGGCCTTAGCAATCAATGCAAGAATCGATTGTTTGAGTTTTTTATGATCAGGTAAAAATGCATGTTGAAAACTGTAATGCACTTTTAGTTCTTCCCCTGGTTCAGGAATCGATAAAAACTGAGAGGCTAGTTTCATCCAAACATTTTTTTGATCCACAACTAAACGCCTGATCTTGGATTGATCCCATACGGAAAGCATGGCGATGAGAGTAATTCCGTCATAAACTAGAAATGTTTGTTCTAGTGAAATTCCGGGTGTTTGAAAATAGGAATTTGAAAAATCATCAAGATTCTTAAAGTATCTCGGCAAGTTTCTTGTTTTTGAATAAATTTTCCACAGAAAATACATAGCAGGTAAATCTGCTTCTTGGGCTGGTCTACAAAAAATTCCTGAACTTCTTGATTTGATGGGCATGGGTCTGAAAAGGATTGCCTTAAGTTTTGCGAATTCTTTAAAATGAATTCCAAGAGAATCCCAATCGCTCAGTTTTTTCTCCAACACCATTTTATTTGAACCAAGAACAGCACCAAAAACAGGCACATTTTGATTGCATGCTGCCTGGATTAAAGAGTCTGAAACTTTTCTCCCACGGGCCTTTAGTGAAACTCTGGTGTCACCACTATAAGATACAGTGACGGGCGCTTCATTCCAAACCACCTGATCAAAAGTAATTTGGGTGAATCCAAGTAATAAGTCATTTTCTCTGGCTTCCCAAAGTTGAAAATGGGTTCCCTGCACTTTTGCGTAGGGTTGATATCCTGTTGGCCTTTCATAATGATAGGCAACAGCGCCAGGCACTGGTGTTTCTTTCATTAGATCAATCAGTTGCTCTTGAGAAACTGAGGATGAAGGTTCAGAATTTAATATTTTAATCATATTAAGCTACATTCTTACATAGGGAGCTGGGTTGAAGACCAAGTTGTTCACGCACTTCAGAAACCGGCAAATTCCACATTTCTTCCCATTTAATTCCAAAGATGTTTTGAGTTTTCTTTCCCAATATCCAGCCTTCGGTAATGATGTCCATCAGTTCGGGTAAGCGTTGAGGAAACTTAATGGTGCACTTGATGAGTCCGAACGCGAGTAGCATGGAGTTGAGAGGACTATTGATCTGAGCAACATAGAAAGCGGAAATGCCCATCTCTCCAATTTCATCAGCAGGATATCCGCAAACAACATGATGGATATCGTGAGTGATGCGAATTCTTTGTCTTAGATAATCTAATTCAGGACTAATTTCATTTTTACTCTCTGGAAGTTTATCAATGGGAGTGACCACAGGATTATTCATGAACTTTGCAAACTGAAATCCCAAAGTTTCAGGAGGAAGGGATTTGAGCATGTCCCAATCAATGGGTTTATTTTGCTGATAGCGAGATTCAATTAATTCTTTAGTTTTAGGATCCGAAGTAAGAGTTTTTAAGGTAATTTGATAACTCTCGTGCTCTAAAAAGTATTTTAGCCCTTTGTAAATCGGCTTGGTGTTATTTCGATCAAAAATCAAAATAATTCCACCGGTGATGAGGAAGAAACTCGCAGATAAAACTCTAAAAACTCTTTTGATTACCATAACAAAGGCACTTTAACGCATTGCCCAAAGTTTGTAAATGATATTAAACGAATTGTATTTAGATATGCTAACTTATTGCTATGACCACAAAAATTGCTCCAGGGCCCAGTTTTTTAAAGCTGCTCACTCATGCGTCTGAGGCTAAAAAAAACCTAATTACTCCACTACAGAAGTTTTTTGATGAGTATGGAAATGTTTTTAAAATCCCAATGGGGTTTACCTCCATTTATGCATTTAGAACTCCAGAAGCTGCAAAAGAAATTCTACAAGATAAAGCAAAGTCCATGTGTCGTTCCTATGATGGTCTTAAACCATTAATTGGAGAAGGCTTACTCACGTCAGAGGGAGAACTTTGGAGAAAACAAAGGAAGATGTTGTCTCCGCTTTTTCACCAAAAAAGCATTGAGAATTTTTATCAAAATATCTTAGAAGAAACTTCTTCATTGGTGAATACATGGAAAAAAGTTGATTCCTCAAATGAGTTAATCATTGATCCATACATGATGAAAACAACCTTAAACGTGATTGCGCGATCACTCGTTTCCACTGATCTGAGTGGGGTAGCAGATCAATTGGGCGTAAATATTAATGTAGCTATGGATTTCCTCGTTAAAAATAACGGCACCGTGTTTCCGGTTCCAATGTTTTTTCCAACGAAAAGAAATCTTAACTTTAAAAAAGCCGTAAAAGAAATTGATCGTCTGATTTATGATGCGATTGAAAAAAGGCGTGAAAAAGTAAGCGAAGCTAAAGACATGCTCGATTTACTTTTAAACATGCGCGAAGAACAAACTGGAGAGGGGTTTTCAGATCGAGAACTCAGAGATCACTTGATCACCATGATTCTAGCGGGCCATGAATCTACTGCATCTGGCTTAACTTGGGCTTTTTATTTATTAGCTAAAAATCCAAAAATTCAAGAATCTTTATACCAAGAGATTATCAATCATATTCAAAATTCTCAGGCACCGAAATTAGAGCAATTGTCTAGTCTCGTTTTATTGAACCAAGTGTGTAAAGAAGTACTGCGCTTATATCCTCCATTTTGGTATTTAGAGCGCAAAACAAGTGAAGAAGTGATCATTGATGGATTCAAGATTCCCAAAGGACAACGAATCTCACTTTCTCCTTATTTCATTCACCGAAATCCAGAAGTTTGGGAAAATCCGGATGAATTTATTCCGCAAAGATTTGAAGAAAATCTGCACTCAGCCAGACATAAAATGTCGTGGATTCCTTTTGGCGGAGGCGCAAGATATTGTATCGGCCAACCACTGGCAATGCTTGAAATTCAAACTATTATTGTAGAGCTAGTTAGAAATTTTAAGTTTGAAGTTGTGGAAGAACATCTAATTGAAATGGATCCCCTGATTTCTTTGAGGGCAAAACATGGAATTAAACTGAGAAAAACAAAACGTTAATGAGTGTTTTGCGTTCCTAGTTGATGCAACCATTTAAAATGAGCAATCGTAGCTGTGCCTAAATGATCGAAGTGGTAATAGGGCAATTGATGCTTTTGGCAAAGTTCCTTAAG
>CANBTI010000037.1 GCA_947372355.1 Bdellovibrionales bacterium
ATACAAAAGTTGCAATTCTTGAAACATTAGCTCTTAGAACCAAATTCCTTTCTGTTCTAGATAATTTTCCAAAGTAAAATCTTGCTAAATCTGTCCCTATATCAGTACTGATTCCTGTTAAATGAGTGGTTCTAATTTGTCCTCGAGTCATGGTTGCAAAACACCCATTTTGCACACCACAGGCAAATGAAAGCGAAAACAATAAAATGAAGTCTCTTGTTTCTCTTAAAACTTCTCCGAAATCGCCAAATAATCCCAACCAACCAAAAATCCCAACCAACGTTAAAATCAAGGGTAAAAACAAAGTGATTAAATCATAACGAGGACGCAAACCTTGTTCAATTTTAACGCTGGTGAATAATCCACTGAAAAATGCTCCGAGGATAAACGAAAGTGGAAATCCTAATAACTCAACTGCCAACCACAAACGATTCTCACCAATGGCCATTCCAATCTGAGTACCAAAACCGGTAACATGAGAAACAAATCTTCCACAGGCTAAAAAACCAAAGGAGTTAATGAAACCTGCTTGAAAACCCAAAATGGCCCATAATCCGATGATAGGAAATTTGAGAAACTCTTCTCGCTCTAATCGATACATAGTATATCCTCATGATCAGGTTAAGTGAGTAAATGAACTTTACCTGTTTGAATATCTAGGATGGCCCCTTCAATTTTAATTTTATCTTGATTGATCAAATTTCTAACTATTGAACTTTGATCTAGAATAATTCCCATGCTTCTTTTTACATTTTCAGCAGTGCATAACTCCAAAACTTCAGACTCTGGTTTTGAAGGATATAATTTCATGGTTTTTTCAACAGCAGGTCTGATTCTAGAAACCAATTCCTCTAAATGAATAGACGGAAGAACATCGGAAGGGTTTTTAGTGTGTTGCAGAGTAGCATTAACCGCTCCACATTGAGTATGACCCATCACCAAGATTAAAGGTGAACCAAAATTTGCAGCAGCAAATTCAATACTCGCCAGTAAACTAGGAGCCACTACATTACCTGCCACACGGACCACAAAAACTTCTCCAATTCCCTGATCAAAAATCATTTCAACAGGGCTTCGTGAATCAGAGCATGTTAATACAATGACAAAAGGTTTTTGGCCACTTGCAGAAAGTTCAGCCATTTTTAAATGACTAAACATTGGCTCAACAGAACGAATTCCATTAATAAAGCGTTGATTCCCTTCCATCAATCTAATCAGGGCTTCTTTTGAATTTTTTGGAGTCGAGTTTGTGTTGTTCATATGAGGAGTATCGTCTAATTCAATAATTTAATAAATAATATAAAAAAAACATTATACTTTGATATAATCAATGGATGAAGACCACCATTAAAAACAATCATATCTGGCTAAACTATCATCATCTTTACTATTTTATGGTGGTTGCAATGGAAGGCAGCATCTCTGCAGCCTCAAAAAAACTATCCATTGGTCAATCTGCTCTCTCTATCCAACTCAAACAATTTGAAGATTCTATTTCAATTAAACTTTTTGAGAGAGCAAAAAAGAAACTCATCATCACTGAAAATGGAATGATTGCTCTTGATTACGCTAAAGAGGTTTTCAAAATCGGAAGCGAAATGCTTGAAACACTTCATGATCACCATAGCATCAGTAAATTACACGTTCAAATTGGAACTCTGGATACCATCCCAAAGCACCTCACCCTTCAAGTAGCAGAAGCGATGATCAGCAATAAAAATTGTACCATTACCCTTCTGGAAGGTAAGGGAGATGAATTACTTCGTGAACTAGCACTTCATAAAATAGATCTCTTGATTACCAATGAGTTACCACTCGTGGGGAGTGGCCAAATTTACACAAAAAAAATTGCTCGATTACCGCTTCTAGTTTTAGGAAGTAAGAAATTTTTGAGCTTGAAGAAAAACTTTCCTTTATCTCTGGATGGCAAACCCTTCATTGTACCCACCATGGATAACAAAGTACGCCACGAAATCGAACACTTTTTTAAATTGAATGCGATTAAACCTGATATCATCGCAGAATCCCAAGATGTAATGCTTCAAAAATTAATGGCACTCAAAGGACATGGAATGATTGTCATTCCTGAATTTGCCGCAAAAGAATATTTATTAAAAAAAGAACTCTTTACTATCGGAAAGTTAGATAATATTTTCGAGGAATTATTTTTGGTTGCTGCTTCAAGAAAAATAGAAAATCCAGTTGCAATATCCATCATGAAAAACTTTAAAATCAAAGGTGCTTAACTTTTTTCATTAGAATGATTGAGCCTAAAATTGCCCCTGAAGCAGTAAAAATAAATGTCCATTGTGATCCCCAAATATCCCAAATGAATCCTGCACTTGCGCTTGCAATGACGGTTGAAATTCCTGTGGTGGTTCCAATAATACCAATTGCAGTTGCCTTTAACCGCGGGTCAAATAAATCTACAGCGAGAGCCTTCCCCACCCCTTCGGTAGATGCCATATAAATTCCATACATCCCAAACAAGATCCAAAATTGCCAAATCTCATGAGCAAAGGCAAAACCAATGTAAACCAACGAGAAAACGATTAAACCCATGAATAAAACTTTAATCCTTGGGATTTTATCGGATTTTTTTCCAAAGTATGGACTCAATATCGAATACAAAAAATTGTAGAAAACGTATAAAAGAATCGTCATGGTGGTACTGCCACCCGATTGCTTCACTCTCATCAATAAAAAAACATCACTACTATTGGTGAGTGAGAAGACTGTCCATGCAAGTAGATAGTTTTTAAAGGGAGGCGAAAACTCGTTCCATTTCCATTTAATTTTTTCATTGATCTTGCCAGTAGGCTTTAATTCACGAATAGACAAAGCTAGCAATACTGAGATTAATCCAGGTATGAATGCCAAAAAATAAATCGTGCGTAAACTTCCATGATAAAATTTTAAAAATAAAATAGCAATCAAAGGACCTATTGCTGCACCCATCGTATCCATCATTCGGTGCAAACCAAAGGCTTGTCCGCGAAGCTCAGGTGCTACAGACTCAGAAAGCATGGCATCGCGCGGAGCAGTTCTTAATCCTTTACCGACTCGATCAAAACTCCTCGCCAATAAAACATGATACCAAACTTGCGCTAAACCGGTCATTGGTTTTGCGAGAGCGGCAAAAATATATCCTAATACAATAAATGGTTTTCTTTTTTGAATCTGATCCGACCAATTCCCGGAATATATTTTTAAAATATTTGAAATCGCCTCGGCACAGCCTTCAATAATGCCTAAGGAGGTCATCGAGGCACCTAATACACTAGTAATAAAAATAGGAGTAATTGGATAAAGCATTTCACTAGAAATATCTCCGAAAAATGAAATGATTCCCAATCTAAGAATGATCGAATTCAAGAAGATAAAGTTCCCAAAAATTCATTAATTGCGGAAGATTCATACATCCATTGAACTGAGCCACTTGAATCCAGATAACGAAGGCAAGGAACTTGATCTTGTTTGCCACCATCCATTAATTCTTTTTGCGCTTCGGGATCAGCCGCCACATCTTTAAATGGAATTTCTATCGCAAGGCGTTTCATTTGACGACGAACTTTTACACAAAATGGACAGGTTTGAAGTTGGTACATAGTCCAACCCTTTGTTTTTTCATTTAAGGCAGATTGAGCCTCTAAGGAGCGGAAAACGATCTGCTTAGGAACAAATACAGCATTTAAAAACAAAATGATTTTCCCTAAAATGAATCTGATGATTTGCATGCTCTGAATATAGCATGTAAAATTGAATCATGTATAGCCACAAGCTCCATCAACCACTGACGCCAAAAATTATATTTAATTGGTTTTTAATGAGTTTTAATGCGGGAAGCATCAATGCGGGCGGATTTTTATCCACCGGTAGATTTGTAAGTCATGTTACTGGGTTTTCTACCTTATTTGGAGTAAACCTCATCAAAAGAAACTTTACTGAAGCTTTTGGAATACTCTTCATTCCCCTATTTTTTCTCACTGGCTCTTTTGTCGCGGGATTATTAGTAGATCGCCCCCTTTATCATAAAAAGAAAGCCCATTTTGATTACGTGATGGGCATTAGCGGCCTGTGTTTAATCACCGCTGGTTTTACTGGTGTGTTCTCCAAATTTGGGGCATTCGGAAATGCTCATGAAATCACGGAAAACTTTTTTTTACTCGCGCTCACTTGTTGTGCTTGTGGATTACAAAATGGCGCACTGACCTCTTCCTCTGGAACATCGGTTCGCACCACTCATCTCACCGGCCTCACCACGGATCTCGGTTTAGGAATTGCCAAAGTTTTAACCATCCGCAAAACTGATGAAGGATATTCAAGAGAAAGAAGATCAAACTTTCTTCGCTTGGGAACTATTATCTCCTTTGTCATTGGTTCTGCAGTGGGTGCATGGTTTTTTATTCAATTAAAATACCATGGTTTTTTTATCTGTGGACTCATCTCCTTTTACGCAAGCTGGGTTGGCAGAAGAGAAAAACATGCGATCCATGAAATTCATCAGCTCGAAGCATAACTCTCAATAAACGGTCAAAAAAATAACGCACCAATATCTACATCGCCAAGATCAAATGTGCATGATAAAATTTAGTTCATGATGACTTCAATGATTTTAGCCGCTTTAGTGAACACCATTTCTTGGCAACAAATTGATCTGAATCAAAAATTAATTTTGAATGATCCAATTCAATTAAATCAAAAAATCACTCTGCCTGCTGGAACTAAACTAGTGGTTCAAGACATCATCCCACTGGATGAACTCAGAGTGCTTTCATATAAAATGAATATTACACCCTGCTCTACTGCCATCAAAAGTGAAGTTAGCGATATGGTGATCATCAATGATCTCTATGGAACACAATTAGATAAAGACTGTAGTTTAAATGTTTATCTTGAGCTTGGGGATTTAAGTAAACCAAGCCTGTTCTCCACCATTGCCCGTTAACATCAATGCTAAAAAACCACTTTTTAAAAGCAACTTTGATCCAGCCCTCATTTCCTAACTGGGAAAAAAGCTTTGTTTCTGGTCCAAATAGTACCTTATATGAAGTAGAACATCGTTTAGCCACTGATCCTTTAGAGCTGATCACTAAGGTAAATTTTAAAAAATTTGCAGAAGGTCCTCCAGGGCATGTTCATGGTGGAGCATCTGCAGGAATTATTGATGAAGTGATGGGGATTTTAGTTTGGAATCAAAACTATCCCTGTTTGACTCAAAGCTTGAGTATTAAATACTTAAAGCCACTCCCACTCCATGATGAATCCTACATGGTAACCACGATCTCGGCTGTGACCGAAAAAACAATTGAAGTGAAATGCATGATCTATAACAACGAAAAAACCCCTTATGTACAAGCCACAGGGGTTTTTCACAGAATGTCGGTTGAACAATTAAATCGATTTGTTACTCATTTACCAAGCTAGTAGTTACACCGTGAGTGTTGCCCTCGAGCACACCCAATAAAATATCGCCGTAAGCAAGAGTATTATAAATACGATAAGAATCTTTTGAAACAAGATCACGAATTTCTACATCGTAAAAGTCACCATCGGAATATTGAGTTTCAATCAAGGTAGCGATGAATTGGTGACCAGAAACACGAATTTTTGCAACCGCGCTGGTGCTTTCATTAGCGATCACTTTCACTTCAGGACAATGACTGATTAATGCATGTTCATTGCGAACATGGTTTTTTGTATAATTGTATTTTAGAACTGTACACTGACGAACACGATCACGAATATTAGGTAAAAGATTTTCTACGGTATTGCCGGTAGATGCAAACGCTGCCTGAGCGTTGATGAGTAAACTGATGATTAAAATAACTGCTTTCATAATGTGAATTTTATGCCAAAAAAATGATATGAAAGATATGTATATTTTATGATATTATTATTCCAATATGGAATTATTCGATTTAGAGATTATTCAGGCCTTAATTCAAGATCCACACATTTCCCGAGTTGCTCAGCGACTGCGCCTGAGTCAGTCTGCCCTCTCGAAAAGGCTTCAAAACCTCGAAGAAACCCTTGGAATTAAGCTATTTGAGCGAAAAGGCCCCCGAGGCCTAGAACCCACTTTTGCAGCTCCCGAACTGGCTCAATTATCAGAGCAAATCCTCACTGCCTGGAATTCAGGGCTTCAAAAAGCCAAGCGCCACATGGATGAACCCGTCCATTTTGGGATGGTAGGCCCCCAAATCTTCATGCGAGAGATCATCCTCCCCTGGTGGACCCGCGTTTCCCCCAGTTATCCCGAACTCACACTAGAAGTGCACATCTCAGCTTTAACTCGCGTATCTTTTGATCTAGTTCAGGCAGGAATGGACGTGGGTATTTTGGAACATAAAGAAGATCTGGAAGATTTTATCTGTAAACCGATCTTCACTGAAACCTGGGGAATCGTTTCTCATGGAAGAACAAAAGTGAATTTAGATTCTACAGAAAGTTTGAAAAAACTCACCTGGGGAGCATTATCTTCCCAAAATAATCCGGTGGATGAATGGCTCGTGCGTCGTCAGAAAATGCCTCCGCCTTTTTATCGCTTGTATTGGAATGATCTCACCGCG
This sequence comes from Bdellovibrionales bacterium, assembly GCA_947372355.1. Taxonomy (GTDB): domain Bacteria; phylum Bdellovibrionota; class UBA1018; order UBA1018; family CAIMNF01; genus CAIMNF01. The sequence continues at coordinate 6,573 of CANBTI010000037.1, forward strand.
ATGGTGAATTGGGTTTCTGAAACTCCCAATTCCGCTACCGTTTTGCCACTTCACGCCTGCCAATCCGCAATCGAGCAAGACAAAGTGCAATTCACCTCTTTAGGTAAAGATTCAAAACGCGTTTTGTATTTGGCTTATCGACAAAATCATCCACATCGGAAGATCATTCAGGATTTATTGGGAGCGGGAGTATTATAAAAGTGAACGCAGTGAACTGGACTGGGCGAAGCTATTTGTAATATGCGAATAAGAGACTGGGCGAAGCTATTTGTAATATGCGAATAATTTCGATTGCTGAGCGCTGCTCAGCCGCGAAATTGTTCGCATACCTCTAGCACTTCGTGCTTTGGAACATTACTCACACGGATTCTTCTGTGAAAGCGTAAATTCAATTCTGCGATTGCGAGTGGTCTCTCCACCATTTACACTCCAAGCGCGTTTTGAACCCACACCACGAGGACAAAAACGATTTTCATCCATTAACTTTGATGAATCTTTTCCTTTTTGAGCTTTCGTAAAATAATTCATGATCGCCACTGCTCTTGCCGTTGAAAACAAGTAAGGATCTTCACCTGTGAGTGATTTCTTTTTATCCAGATGTCCTTCTACTAGGATGTATCCAGGATATTTTGAAAATAGATTTCCAATTTGATCTAATTTCGGTAAAACCGATTTTTTAATTTCTGTAGTGCCTTCTTCAAAAACTTCATCCCCAAGAATTGAAAATTTCATTGTATCAATATCAGCATCCAGCTCAACACCAAACGCGATATCACTTAATTTTTGCTCTACTTGATCTTTAATTTCTCGAAGTGGAGTTTGAACCATATCATCTGGAACCCCACCATCCGCACCCTTAAGAACAGAAGCACCCGCTCCTGCTTTTTCACCCATCGGGCGATCGGTTTCAGATTGTGGATCACGTCCGGCTTGGTAAGGAGTATTCGGATGATTAAAATAATGGGCAACGGCTTCTTTGGTCGCTTCATCAGAACCCATGAGCCACATCACAAGGAAGAAGGCCATCATCGCGGTCATGAAATCGGCGAATGCAACTTTCCATGCACCACCATGTGCACCGGCTCCTCCGCCTTGCACTTTCTTGATTACGATGGTGATTCCCTTTTTATTCGCCGCCATACTTATTCCTTATGCTGCTTTAGAACCAACGTTAGAAGTTGCCTTATCAATTTCTTCAAAGTTCGGACGCACTCCCGGTGGAACCGTTCTACGCGCAAACTCAACACAAACTTTTGGTGCACATTCTTTTGCTAATGCAAGAATGGCAGATTTTGCTACATCTACATATTTACCATCATCAGCAATATCGCCTTCGATCTTCGTCGCTAATGGACCCATGAAACCGTATGAAATCAAAATCCCGATGAATGTACCTACGAGAGCCGCAGCCACACTTTCCCCGATCACTGATTTACCTTGGCTCAATTTACCCATGGTGATCACCACCCCGAGAACCGCCGCCACAATCCCCAAACCTGGCATCGCATCACTCACTTTATTAATCGCATGAGCTACGTGTAACTCTTCTTCACTCACCGACTTCATATCTTTATCCATCAAATCCTCTAAATCATAAGGACTCATCGGAGATGAAATTTGAACTTTTAGGGTATCGCAAATAAAATGCAATACATGATGATTCCCAAGTACAAATGGGTATCTTTTAAAAATATCTGAACTCTCTGGTTTCTCCACATGTGGCTCAAGAGAAAGAGGATTCGTTTTCACTACTTTACAAAGCTCATACAAACAAAGAAGCAATTCTTGATATTGTTCTTTCGTAATGGGTTTCTTTTTTAGCGAGTGAAGTACTGAATGAAGCATGTGCTTCATTTGAGGAACTGTATTTGAGGTCACCATCGCGCCAATTGCCGCACCACCGATGATGATAAATTCCTCAATCTGAATTAAAACCGCAAGATTACCATGATGGGCAACATATCCACCCAACACACATCCCAAAACGATTAGAGCTCCAACTATTACCATAAAGTTTCCTCAAAGTACGTATCGGCGCATTGAGGCTAAAGCTTTAACTTGGATTTTAGTTCGTCAACTCCTCGAATTCCTTGATATTTATTATCTAACTGAGATTGAATATAAGTGGCATCCAGCAAATTCTTGACGGAAGAGTATTCACTAGCGAGATCATCGGCTTCTTTGGGGGAAATCACCCCATTATAGGACGCCTGATCCAAATGATTTAAAAAAGTGACCCCTTGATCAAACTTATCGCAGGTTCCCAAAAAATCAATCAGCTTACGGTAAGCTCTTTCTTGCTCTGGCTTAGCAAAAAAGAAATCAGGTTTTGGAGTAAATGTCTTTAAGGCTTGGGGCGGAACAGCTCCGGTAAAGTACTCATGGCCTGACAACGCAGGATCAACAGGTTTACCATTTGAACATTTTTGTTTCACATCAAATCCACGGGTCATGGAAGTTGAATTTCTACCTTCAGCCAAAGTTTGATTTGCGCAGATATCTGATAATCGATTCAAACGAGGACTCCACTGAGATCGGATCACGGTTGGGTCGCCACCGGTTTTGTTCGCTACCGTGACTGACTGATAGGTGTAACTTTGAACAATGGTTTGATCTGGTGCAGAGCTTGCAAATTTACTCTCAGTGCCATATTCGATCAGCATTTCATGTTTCACAATAGAAACATCTTGTTTGATTTTTAAAAACTTTTGTCCATATGCTGTAGCTTTTAATTGATTGAGCACATCCACTTGATTTGAAAGTGACAATTTAGAATCTAAATCATCACATTTTTGTGACAACGCTTTTCTGAGATCGCAAAGCTCAGAATTTCTCACCCCATTACCTTGAAGTAAGCTTTGAGTCAGTTCAGATTCAACTGTAGCAAGATTACTTAAAAAACTAAGTTGTTCCGGACGATCAGTAGCAGGCGCGAGTTCAGCACTACTCAGACTTTCCCAAACACTCACTTTGGAATCCACATAAGCAACATCCGTGATTTTTTTAATTGGATGATTCCATATTTCACTACCTGGATCACGATCCATCATCATGTTTTTACCAGAGTCTTTGGTTGTCTTTGCAAAAGCTAGAAAATCAGAGGGTCCTAAATCACCCTGACCAAAAACTCCCAACTTAGATAAAGCCACATTGGCATCTTCCACTTCATCTGGATTAATTCCCATATAACCAGTATAAAATTTTGAAAGTCTTTTACTATCTACGGAGGGTTCTGGATATAAGGCAGTGACAATTTCTTTCAATTCTCCCCTGGAAAAGGGCACTCCGTTGCAAAGAATCCCATTACGAATGCCTGAGAATAATTTTTGAAGTTCTGGATCCATACTCCAAGCAGACCAAGTGGCACACTTCCCCTCCCAACCCAAAGTACCTGTTTTAGGCTGAAGTCCGTTGTACCAATCTTTAGATAACCACTGAACTAAGGTTGGATCATCGGTAGCAGTTTTTGGATCCACCGATACTGCTGAAATAAATTTAGATGCTAAAGGCAATTGGTTTTGATCAATATAATATTGAGTGTTTTTAATTCCAGGATAATCATTTTTATAATCCTTCACTTGAGAAGGTTTTGCGGTCATGGGTGCTGCATTTTCTGGTTGATAATCTGCAGAGAGTGGCTTCACTCCCCAATCTACCTCACTACATGAAATAAAATTTTTACCATACTGTTTCTTCTTTTGTGCACACAAGGGAGAGTTTTCAGCAGCCTGTGCTTGAACCGACAAAATAAAAATGATTAATGTGAAAAGCTTCATTTTCGAACTCCACTTTTAACTTCTTGGAGTTTTTCAATGCGTTCAAATGCTAAATCTTTCCCTCTACAAATTTCATCATAAGCTTGGGCAGAAAATAATGAAGAACAGTCGCCTTGGTTCATTCTTTCCAATGCGGCAACTCCATATTGATACTTCACTTTTTTTGCGGTCTCAATTTTAGCCCGTTGTTGAATGGCACTTTTCAATTCACTGGAAATGTTTTTTGTAAAAGTAGAAATTAAGATTGCATCATAGGGAGCTTCAAAAGAGGTGCGAGATTTAATTTGTTTTGAGAACTCGTGTGAAAACTCTTTTGGATTTTTTGATAAAAGGCGGAGTCCCTTGAGGTAGGATTTTCGAAATTCCTGACAATCCGAGGGCAACAACTTAGCCGCGCGCTCATTGATCGCCTTCCCTTGAATTGCTTTCAAACAACCTGGATCAGCAAACGAATTAATGCAGGAGGTAGAAACGGTTAAAAATAGTATAACGAACGATATTTTCACCTATTTAGAATAACAAAGTGCTTTTGAAAAATACACCCAGTCACTAGATTGACTGTGAGTTTGACATCGCGTCCAGCTCTCGTTAATCTTCTCTCATGCAATATCAGCACGGTTTTGGAAATCACTTTGAATCAGAAGCTCGCCCGGGGGCCCTCCCGCTAGGACAAAACTCACCCCAAAAAGTTCCACTTGGCCTTTTTGCGGAGCAATTCAATGGATCGGCGTTCACAGCCCCAAGAAACCGAAATTTTAAATCATGGCTTTATAAAATTCGACCTTCCGTAATTCAAGGCAAGTTTGAAGAAGTGGGCCATGCAACCTGGATCAGTGACTCTAAACGAGGAAAAGTAATTCACACTCCTCAAGCACTTCGTTTTCATCCCTACCCTGCGGCCAACTCTAAAAAAATTGATTTCATGGATTCACTTTTCACTTATGCCATCAATGGTAGTTATGAAACCAATACTGGCTGTGCAATCCATCTCTATGCATTCAATCAAAGCATGATCAATCGATATGCCTACAATGCTGATGCAGAAATGATGATCATTCCTGAAAGTGGAGAAATCATTGTTCACACTGAATTGGGTGCGCTTGAACTTTCTCCTCTCTTGATTGGAGTCATTCCTCGTGGAATGAAATTTAAGGTAGAACTTAAATCCGCAAATGCGAGAGGTTATGTTTGTGAAAATTTCGGAAGTCCATTTCAACTTCCTGAATTAGGCCCAATTGGAGCCAATGGATTAGCTCATCCCCGTGATTTTGAAATTCCGGTCGCTGCATTTGAAACTCTCGCTGGTGATTTTGAATTACTCACTCGTTATCAAGGATCTATTTGGAGAGCATCGATTAAACATTCACCGCTGGATACTGTTGCTTGGCACGGAACCCTTGCTCCCTATCGATATGATCTCCGTAAATTTAATACGATCAATACTGTGAGTTATGATCATCCAGATCCATCCATTTTTACAGTTCTCACTTCTGCGAGTGCTGTTCCTGGCACAGCAAATATTGATTTTGCGATTTTTCCTCCTCGTTGGATGGTGGCAGAAAATACATTCCGTCCGCCTTATTATCACAGAAATGTGATGAATGAATTCATGGGCTTAATTACTGGTGCGTATGATGCTAAAGAAGAAGGCTTCAAACCAGCAGGAGCAAGTATCCATAATTGTTTTACCGGGCATGGTCCCGATGCGGATGGATTCATCAAGGCATCCAGTGGTGAACTAAAACCACAAAAGTATGAAAATACGATGGCCTTCATGTGGGAAAGTCACTACCCATTTGCAGCTACGGAACAAGCTCTTAAAAAACCGAATTTACTGGAAGAAAACTATTTTGAATGTTGGCAAAAACTTCCTGTTCAATTTAAATGAACCAAGCAAAGTACATACAAAAAACTTTGGCAACATTGTATCCGCACCCTGAGCCACCGTTACTCCACTCTGATCCCTTTTCTTTATTGATCGCCGTATTACTCTCCGCTCAAACAACAGATGCAAGAGTGAATATCGTCACTCCAGCACTTTTTAAAAAAGCCTCTACTCCTGAAAAAATGGCTAAACTCAAAGCGGAAGAAATTCTAAGTTACATAAAAACCTGTGGACTAGCCCCCACTAAAGCTAGAAATATCCAAAAACTCTCCCAAATTCTTGTTGAAAAACATAAAGGAAAAGTTCCAAAAACTTTTGAAGAGTTAGAAGAATTACCTGGAGTTGGGCATAAAACGGCAAGCGTGGTGATGGCCCAATGTTTTGGAATGCCTGCTTTTCCAGTAGACACTCACATTCATCGTTTGGCCAAAAGGTGGAAACTCTCTGAAGGTAAAAATGTAGAACAAGTGGAGAAAGATTTAAAAAAAGTTTTTCCAGAATCTACCTGGCACGATATTCATCTTCAAATTATTTTTTACGGAAGAGAACACTGTACGGCTCGAGGTTGCGATGGTCACACTTGCATGATTTGCAAAAAATTAAACGGGTAATTTAATTTGAACAACTAGGAATCGTAATTTTTCCAAACTCTGAACTTAAAAAATCAATATTTTTGAAAACTTCGCTCCCGTTTTTCTGAAACTTAAAAATAGTTTGTTTTTCACCCAGTGGATAAGTTAGCCGCCACTCGGCCTGCAACATTGAGTTGATTCCTAAACGATAAAGCATCGCGCTCGAAGTAAAACTAAAACTTCCGTTTCTGATATCTGAATTTGAAATGCATGAAGGAGATGAAAAGTAAGTTTTATGAAATGAATCAGAAACTGGTATTTCTCTCCAAGCCAATCCGAAAACTGGATCTGGTAATTTTTTTAAAGAAAATGTTCCATAATCTTGCAAATACTGTTTTGGATAAAGTGCTGCTATTGGTTTGATGGAATTACAATTGTTCGCAGCTAAGCCCACCAGCTCGGGCATGCATCTTACTTGGGTACCAACAGCGACTTGTCCGTAAGTATGATCTAAAAGATAGGATTGAAGTTGCTGTGCAAATTCTTCATCTTTAACGCTTAAAAATGCTTGTACAATCGCACCCACTTCGCCACTTTCGTTAAAAATTGGCGAACCAGAGTTACCTTCTTGAATTGCACAATCACCAAAACTCATCATGCTTTCATTGGATGAATTAATATTGATGTTCATCAAAGTTTGATAACTAGCGTGGCATTTTATTTTATTCTGATTTCCATTATAGGTATGATCTCTTGTATTTTCAGTTGCCTGAACTCTGATGATGGATGCAACTTCACCATTATTAAATCCTCTCCTGGATACACGGAGTGGTTTACGATCAATGATGGGTTGATCTAACTCAATGATTGCATAATCCTTAGAATCCACCCCACTTTGATGAGATCGAAATGAAATATTTTTACAATTCCGATGAACACTATTGGTGAAGTGAGCAAACACTAAACCAGAACAGGCATTGTTTTGATCCGAAATAGAGTTCAAACAATGATCATTGGTTAATATTTCATGATCAGAAACTAAAAATCCTGAACAGCGATTGATTCCATCCGAGGTAGCCACAGAGATCAAGGCAAGAGCAGGCTCACATTCATCTTTAAAATCACAATAGAGGCTTCCATTTTTTGCGGCACTGATTTGTAGTTCTGTTGGATCCCTACGAATCACATCCTGAGTTTGGATTGATGGTGATTTTCCACATCCAACTCCAAACAAAGCGATCAATAAAAATGTGAGTTTTCCCTTTTGCACGGCATTTTATTACCATGAGTTGGGTTAAATGAAAATCATTAAATAATTTAGATGTAATAATTACAGTTAACAAAATATACAATAATTACAAACACTTAAGATCTATACGGATTCGTCTGAATTGATATCAGTGGTCAGTTTCTTTCTTTCCACTGGAGTGCCTAAATTTTTTAAGCTCTGAACTGTTTTTACTTTTGGCTGATATCCAAACTTTTCGCGAAATAAATCATCATTGATCACGGTAGGATATTTAAAAAATTCCATTAAATACGGAGGAAGATTCATCTTACTCAACTCTGCGATCAACCGAACAAAACCAGCAGTAATAAATGGAGGCAAAGGGATCGTGACCGCGTTAGCATGATCAATCGCATGGGCATAAGCGATGAGACCCTCACCGGCAACATTAAATACTCCAGATATTGGTTGTTCCAGGGCAAGAATCAATGCGCGAGCAAGATCTTTTTCATCAATAAATTGCATTAATGGATCAAATCCAAATATTTTCGGGCAAACCCCCGAGCGAAGTAACGAACAAATGGTATTTCTAATGTGTTTACCAATGACATTTGCCGGACGTAAAACCGTAGTTCTCACTTCTCGATTTCTCCACATGAACGTGGTTGCAGCATGATCCAGTTCCACCGCATCTACCAACTCAGGAAAACTTTGGGATGCTCTTAGAGGAGATTCTTCGGTTAATTGAAGTGCATTCAATCGATGGGCACCATATACGTGATAGGTACTGAGTACAATCAAGTTTTTTACTGCATTTTGCTTACAAAGCTCCAGTAACTTTTGAGTGCCAATCACATTCATTTGAAAACGATATTGAGATGAATAATTTTGACTTTCTCGAATACGACCTAAATGCATCACTGAATCAAACTGATATTTTTGAAACACTTCATCCAATTTTCTACCGTGATAATCAGCAACGATGAACTCACCAGGAAAATGTGAATTACTTGGAGACGGACGAGGATCCACCCCCACTAATTCATACTTAGGAGAAAGCGCACCTGCCACTAAACGCGCAATCGCGCTGGAAGCTCCCGTAATTAAGATTTTCTTTTTTTTATTACTGACCGTATTCATTTTCCAGCTCCAGTAAAAATTTTCTCACCGCGAAGTTCTAGTCCAATATTGATTTCTTTTTGAAGAGTATCCTTCACCACTTGAACTTTTTCTCGAATTTTATCTTCAGATTCATTTTCCAAACCTTCAAAATAGATCGGTTTACCAAAACGAATGGTTACCTTGGAAGGCAGTGGAATTAATCCCAGTGGTCCGAGGAGTGGAAAAAATGGGGTGACTGGAAAATAGGGAGAGCCAATGAGTTTCGCCAACTTTTCAAAATTAAAAATACTCGGATAGGTTTCTTCTGTACCAATGATGGCCACAGGAATAATCGGCGTGTTCGTTTCAAGTGCTAATCTCATAAATCCAGTACCGAAACGTTGCAATTGATATCGATCTTTAAATAATTTTCCTGAACCTCTCACGCCCTCAGGAAAAACCATCACGGATTGATCATGCATGAGAAGATCACGACAATTATTGGGATCACCAATCATGGCACCAATTCGAGTGAATAAACTACTCACAAATGGAACCGTTGGAACCCAACGCTCTACCATGGCACGTGCTATTCGCGGTGGTTCAGATTCAAGTAGTAATGCCAAACCAGCCATCATCGCATCTAAAGGAATTTGTCCGCCGTGATTGCCTATGTAGAGAACTCTACCATCAGGGACATTTTCGAGTCCTGTGGCTTCCACTCTGAAGTATTTTTTATAAAGCAGATACATGATCGGTGCTAACTTACGAAGCGTTTCGGGATGCAATCCCCACCGATCAAAACCTGCTGAATTGAGCTGCACATTCAAACGATTCAATCGATCGTCGAGTCCGGGAATTTCCATTAATTCTAAGTGCTCAAATTTAGAAACAATTGATTTTAATTTTTCAAAATCTGTTTCCATTAAAAATCGTTTTAGCATCAATATCTATTCGGAAATGACGCAAATTTTACTTAGTAGGTAGATGAATTTTAAATGAAAATGTTGTTTGCACATCATTTTGAGACCAATCTTTGATACTCCGAAATAGATAAGTTGCCTCTAGCGCCAGTGAGAAAGCATGAAATAGATGAACTTGAAGCCCTGTTCCTGCATAAGGATGAATTTCCCAATCAGGCGCACTCGTCAATGTGGTGGCGGTTGAAATGGTAGTGGTGCCCACTTTTGTTTTACTCGCCTGCCCACCTGCTCTGAAAATTAGGTCTGCACCCAACATTAATGGCTGCTCACTTCTCAGTCCTAGTCTTGCATTTTGTTTATCCGTTTTAACATTTTGATCTTGAGTGGGAAAAGTTTCATTCGTACTTCCCAGAGTGTATTCACCTTCGCCTGCGATCATTTTATGGCCAGCGGTGAATCGTGCCCCATAAATCAACATGCCCCGGGTATGCAATGTAGGCGTATTCACCTGGGTGAATTCATAACCAATAATTGGTTCTATAGTGATGTGAAAACCGCTTCGATCAAAGGTGGCCGCATAGGCCGAAACCATCGATAAAAAAAATGCTAAAATGACTAAACTAGATCGAAATAAAAAAAGCATGCACACCTCTCCATCATTTCGGAGTGTGTGCATGCTTTAATGAGTGATAATTTTATGACGAAGCTTATTTTTTAGCGATGTGTTTACGCTTAGCTTTATGTTTAGCCTTATGTTTTGAATTTTTCTTAGCTTTAACCACTGGCTTAGAAACGACTGCAGTTTCTTCTGAAGATCTTAAATCGGCTTCACCATTTTTATAACTAGTTGGAGCTGTTGCAAAATTTTCAGGCATTGTTTTAGGATTCACTGATACTTGGATCGTTAACTCACCACACTCAACCGAGCTTACGCCTTTAATGATCATGCGAAATTTACGATATCCTGGATCCGCAAATGATGTTGAATGGGAGTAAATCCAATCCACTTGTTCTGCAAGAGTTTTAGCTTTTAATCCAAAAACCTCTAATAGATCAACCTTAGATTCATTTGCATCAGCAATCGAAATTTCCTGACAATCCATTCCACTTTTATTTTCTAAAATATTTTTATCTTCTAAAATTAAGCAAACTTCGGTTTTAGAATTTACTTTTAACATCGGATTTCTTAATACTAAATCCATGCTTAAAACTTCAGTGATCGATTCTTTAGGAGCAAGCTGAACCGTCGTGCGTCTTTTCAGATCCGAATCACTTGCCTCTTCTTTCACAACAGCAGTAGTATCTGTTTCATCGAATTCAGAGAAAGCTTGAAGATCTTCATTAGTTTTTAAATCATCGGAAGCTACTTTCGCAGCCTCACTACCTGCACTTTTAGTGGTATCAATCGTAGTTGAAACTCCACTTTTAGAACCCGAAGATGCTGCACCAGAAACTTGTAAGCTCATGCTTTTTCCACATGCTGATACCATCATCATTAAAGTTAAAACGGCTAATAGGTTTTGAGATTTCATTTTTTTCATACTTCCTCCAAAAATTTGGTCTATGACCGAGGCAGATTCTAACTTGCCTGACAAAATAAGTCAACATTATTTTGTAATTAATTCATGGAGTTATAGTCAACTAGATTGGTTTAAAGTAAAGTAAATCAATGAAAGTACTCTCAATACAGGTGGGAAAACCTAAAACAATTCAATATCAGGGAAAAGAAGTTTCAACAGGCATATTCAAAGAACCCGTTAACGGTCCTATCATGTTGAATTTTTTAAATCTTGAAGGCGATGGACAGGCTGATCTTCGAGTGCATGGTGGAAAAGACAAAGCACTGTATGCATATTCTTACGATGCTTATGCAAGTTGGCAAAAACTTCGTCCGCAGGACACTTTTTCATACGGTGCATTTGGCGAGAACTTATGTTTTGAAACCCTTCCTGAAAATAAAATGTATATCGGAGATACTTACGAACTTGGAGATGCGATTGTACAGGTGGCTCAACCAAGATTTCCTTGTTATAAACTTTCGATTAAATTTAATGATCCAAAAATATTAAAACAATTCATGCAATCTGGGCGTCCGGGTGTTTATTTTCGAGTTTTAAAAGAAGGATTGATCAATGTTGGGGATTCATTAAAATTGATTCAACAAGAAAAAGTACATTTATCGATTACCGATTTACTAGCACTCTATAAAAACCCGATCGATGATTCTGAAAGAATTAAAGAGCTATTAAAAATCAATGCGCTTCCGTCACAGTGGCGTGAAGAATTTGAATCCTGGTTAAAAGAATCTATTTAACTCCTGTATGGATCATTTGTAAAAAATCACTACTGGATACAGGTGAAAAACTGTTAGCAGTTCGTTTGTTCGAATCCCCATAAACTCTAGATTCTGAACTGATCACTCCAATCAGTTCTGGTTTTGATTCATTGTTTTTACAAATAAGAGAACCACCTGAATCACCATGATCTACAGATGTTTTTAAGTATTCACTAGAGCCTGAAGTCACATGCACACCATATGAGTTTAGATTAATCTTGTACTGATCTAAAGGAGCAACCATCAGTGTTCCAAAATCTTCAGTAGAATTATGTCCGTATCCAGCGATCAAACAATGTGAACTGGAATTCAAATTTCCTGTAGCATCAAAATAACGATCTAAATTTTTAGCATAAGGCAAAGATTCCACACAGGCCTCATCCTTTACCGTCACCAAAGCAACATCTTGGATCGTGGGAAGGCTCCACTTACCTAAACCATCCACTTCATCTTGAATATTCGCAGGAAGTTGCACCGATATAGTTTCTGAGAGTGACTCATCCCCACAAGTTAAATTAACAAAATTATTTTTATCGATCTTAAAATCATGACTAAAACAATGCGCGGCAGTGACCACATGGCGTGAATCGATCAAGGTTCCGGAGCACTGATGAATCACTATACCACCAGGCAAATTCATCAATATACTCACCTTGCAAACATAAGGGAGTTCAAAAGGTGCTTTTTTTATGGCTCCATCTCCAACAATATCCAAACTGGCCTGGGCTACTAAATTACAGCCTAAACCTAATATAAACATAATCGAATACCGATTAAAGCTCATCATGCGAACGAAATAGCGTAGGCAGTGCCTTCTGTCAACTTAATTAAACTAAATAAGTTTAATTAAGTTTAGTGGAATAATTTTATCTATTTCTGATCGTGGAAACCCAACGAGCATATTCATCAACAAATTTTCTTAAAAAATCTTTCGTTTTCTCATTGATCAGAACTCCATTTACATCAAAAAGCTCACTTGCATGCCCGATATAAACCTCTGGTTGAGCCATCGCCGGAACATTTAAGAAAACTAGAGATTGGCGTAAATGATGATTAGCTCCAAATCCGCCTTGGGCACCTGGTGACACACTCACCACAGCCCCCGGTTTGCCATCCCATGCACTTTTACCATATGGCCTAGATCCAACATCAATCGCATTTTTAAGCACCGCCGGAACTGATCGATTGTATTCAGGAGTAAAAAACAAAACGCCATCAAATGGTTTTAACTTTTGTCTAAACTTTACCCACACATCGGGAGGTGAATCCTGATCTAGATCTTCATTATAGAATGGAAGATTTCCAATATCTAATATTTCCATTTCCAGTGTTTTTGGCGCGAGCGCAATTACTGCATTTGCTGCCATTTTATTATAAGAATTTTTTCTCAAGCTACCCACTAAGATTGCAATTTTCATATTGATCATTCCTTCATCTCGCTAAATATCCACCATCTACTGCATAATAAGCACCATTCACGAATGAAGCCTTATCAGAGCATAACCAGAGAACCAATTCTGCCACTTCAGATGCTTCACCCAATCTTCCAATGGGATGAAGTGCAATTAACTCTTTCAAGGCCTCTGGCGTCATAGTTTTCTCCACCATTGGAGTTTTAACGAAACCAGGCCCAACTGAATTTATACGAATGCCCTTTGCAGCATATTCTAATGCAGCATTTTGAGTTAATCCAATCACTCCATGTTTTGCCGCTACATAAGCCGATGATCCAGAGAAGCCAACTTTACCCAAAATTGAGGAAATATTTACGATCGCGCCCCCTCCGAAACCTAAAATTTTTGGAATTTGTGCGCGCATTCCAAAAAATACGCCTGAAAGATTAATCGAAATTACTTTTTCCCATGCATCAATGGGGTACTCAGCAATGGGCGCAATCACTCCACCAATGCCTGCATTATTCACAGCAATATGGAGTGCTCCAAATTTTGAAACGGATTCATTTACTAACGCTTCACCATCAGAAGCCACTGAAACATTTGATTTAAAGAAAGAAGCAATGCCGTTCCGTTCATGAATCATCGCAACGGTTTGACCGCCCCCGTCTTCATTCATATCTGAAACTACTACACTCGCGCCCTGCTCAGCAAATTTAAGCGCAATCGCTCTGCCAATTCCTGAACCTGCACCTGTCACTAACGCAACTTTATTTTTTAACATTTCCATGGCAATGCCTCCTGCGAATAGGATCGCAAGATGCATACCACTTATTTTAAAATTATTGATTAGTGTATATTCAAACTTTTATTCAAACCATAAATCATCTTATTATCAATAATCACTTTACCATTGATGATTTTAGCAACATCCCAGTGGCGAGAGTATTCACCTTGATCATTGGGTATAACTTCAGCAATTAATTCGCCATCTACATAAATTTCAACTTTTGCTTGATTTTGAGTAAAAGTTGTTACGCCATCTGAATACTGATTTAAACTTGAGCGGGAATGATTATAAAATTGAGAAACTACAAACTGATACTCAGTATTCAATAAGGTCGCTCCATCTTTCAGTTCAACCACTGTTGTTTCTCTTCCAAACTCTACATCAATATCATCCTTATCTAAAGTTGCACCCATTGATGCATCGGTTTTATTATTAAATAAAACTTTTTTATCATTCGCAAAAATTTGTGAATCAAGATCAGAATCTTTATCATTCCAAGTTAAAACAAATACAATACGATCTTTAGAATAGTTAATTGTTGCTAAATTAAAATTCTGATCATGAATTTCACCGTCAACTGCTTTTTCTAAAACTTTTCTTCGTTTCTTTTTGTATTTCTCATCATTCGCATTTACTTGTAAAATTAAACTCTCTTGTTCTGGAATATTTTGAATTTTGTAATTTCCGTTTGCATCCGTAATCGCTTTATATTGATCTTCATGACCTACAATCACTACCTCGGCACCAGCGATAGGAGTTTTTGAAACTACATCTACCACTTTTCCTGATAAATCTATTTTATGTTTTGATTCTACCCATGCATCTGGATTCCTCAACTCAGGAGCAAATTCAAGGTTAGGATTTGGAGTAGGCGTTGGTGGTGGTGTGGGCGTCGGCAGAGGAGTCGGTGTAGGTGTTGGTTCTGGAGTCGGAGTTGGAGTTGGAGTGGGTTTAGGTGTTGGCGTAGGCACTGGTTTTAAATCTATTTGTGGAACTACAATTTGCGCTGTTGGTAAACTAACCACTCCCGCAGGCACCAGAGGAGTAATAGCAACTAAGGGTTTACGTGGTTTTTGGTTTAAAACAGGGCAATTTGGAATTTCAATTGTATCATCCAAGGCACCTAAATAACGACCATCAGATGCAAAACTTCCTGTTTGTAAAATGGTCACTGTACAATCAGATTCAGTTCCATAATTTAGCCCTTCATGAATCACACTTGAGCGTAAAACATGGGTTGGATACTGGGATCCTCCAAAAACCAAATAATCTTGATTTAAAATTACGCTGTAGCCTTTGTGGGCCGCAAGTTTCACTCGATAATCATGGATGGACTCTTGGCGCAAATCTAATTTTACAGGTTCTTTTAAATCAATTGCAACACCACTATTGTATGCAGGAGGTGTGATTGTTTCATTCAAAACATGAGGGTTTTTAATTCCAACATCTTGAGCAAATGCTAAACTAGAAATAAATAATAGAAATGGGGATAAAATATACATTAGTTTTCCCACTCAATTTCTTCTTCAGGATATTCACATTTTTCAATGATGATTGGAAAATAGTAATACAAAGTTGCCTTCGTCCAATCTTGTTTTAAAAATGTTGTTTCATAAGAATTACCAACACAAGTAATATTTTCAGGTTTCATTCTATACACTACACTCATGTACTCTTTTACTTGTTTACAAACTGAACCCACTTCATTTTCAGGAAAATTCACAGTTTGCCACAAACGCAGATACGGTGTTGCTTTCAATTCTTGCATAGCCTTTTCTTTTACTTCTGGAATATATTTAGTGCGAAATAAATCCCATGCAGCTTGATGATCTGCAGAAATTGAAATCTTCGGTTCAGGCATGAATGGGGCCTCTGGAACATTTTCAAAACCAATGTATGTAACACCTGAAGCTTGTAATTGGTTTTCAACTTCGTTGCGGGTTTGTGCATGTAAAAAACGACCATCCACACGGTTACCTAAATTGAATTTACAGGAAGCAGGTTTATTCTTTTGATGTTTTTCTCTCATGTTCTTACCAATCATTTGATCCACTATAAATGAATCATTTGGTTGCCAATGCACCTGAGACTGAAGCTCTACCACACCCTTCACTACTTTATTCTTGGGAGTTTGCGCTTGAGCAATACCATTGGTTACAAATAAAATTGTTGCAAACATAAAAATAGTCTTCATGTTTCGTACTATAAATTAAACTTGTACAATTGTAAATTAAGTTTATGTAATTATTGATGAATCAACGATAAGGGTTGAAATGATCAGTAGATTTTAGAACTCTCTGGGCGATCAGTGATTAAATTATTGATGATTACTACTTTACCATTCACAATTTTAGCAATTTCCCAATGGCGGGCAGAAGTAGAATCTATTGGAATCACTTCGGTTAGCAATTCGCCGTCTACATAGATTTCAACTTTAGCATGTATATCACTAAATGATTTATATGAGGTTTTATACTGCGAAAGAGCAAATTCATAATCACCTGGTGTAAAGGTCATTCCATCTTTTAATTCAACCACCGTTGTTTCACGTCCATTCTCTGCTTCTATATCATCTTTATCTAACGTGACTCCATTTGAATCTTTATACCCAATCTTATTTCCAAAATAAGTAACGTTATGATCAGCACGTAGAAATGAATCCACATCCGTTCTTTCATCGCTCCAAGTTACGACAAACACAATACGATCTTTAGAATACTCGATCGTGGTTAAATTAAAATTTTGATCATGGATTTCACCGTCAACTGCTTTTTCTAAAACTTTTCTTCGTTTCTTTTTATACTTCTCATCATTCGGATTTACTTGTAAAATTAAACTCTCTTGTTCTGGAATGTTTTTTATTTTGTAATTACCGTTTGCATCCGTAATCGCATTGAACTGATCTTCATGATCTACAATCACCACTTCAGCTCCTGCAATTGGTTTTTTGGAAACCACATCAATCACCGTACCTGATAGATCTATTTTATGCTTTGATGCTACCCAAGTATCTGGATTTCGTAGTTCAGGCGCAAACTCAAGATTTGGATTAGGCGTAGGTGTTGGTGGTGGCGTAGGTGTTGGTTCTGGAGTCGGAGTTGGAGTGGGTTTAGGTGTTGGCGTAGGCACAGGTTTTAAATCTATTTGTGGAACTACAATTTGCGCTGTTGGTAAGCTAACCACTCCTGCAGGCATCAGAGGAGTAATAGCAACTAATGGCTTACGTGGCTTTTGGTGTAAAATTGGGCAGTGAGGAATTTCAATTGCATCATCCAATGAGGCTAAAAAATTTCCATCGGATGCAAAACTTCCAGTTTGTAAAATGGTCACTGCACAATCGGATTCAGTACCATAATTTAGTCCTTCACGAATTACACTGGAACGTAAAA
>CANBTI010000038.1 GCA_947372355.1 Bdellovibrionales bacterium
GCATTTCCCACTCTTAAATTTTCTCTCGTTTCTTTACTAGATTCAAATTCAAAAGACCCACTCGTTCCGGGCGTTGCCAAACAAGTGAACTTTGCCGGAACATTTGAAATGCATGGGGTGAAGAATACCATTCAGGTTCCAGTTACCATTACTCTCATTGCAGGAACGCCAAATAAAATCAGCATTAAAGGCGATTTTGATCTTCTTTTATCTGATTATGGAATTGTTGTTCGTAAATTTTTATTTGTGACTGTTTATAATCAAGCTCACGTGAATTTAGATTTGGAATTAACTGAACAACAAAAATAGCCATGAAAACATCATCACTTTTCATTATTTTTTTAGTTCTCACGGGTTGTAATTTTAAAAGATTACGCACTCAAGAACTATCACAAGAAAATGAACCATATTTTAAAGTGAATGCATTCAGCATCAGTTACGATCAAATCCAAAAAAACATCATCGCACCTTCCTGCATTGCTTGCCATAGTGGGAAACATGAACCATCACTCACTAATTATCAGGAAGTTTTCTCGGCATTAAAAAAAATAGACCAATCTGTTTTGAAAGAAAAATCAATGCCTAAGCGAAAACCCCTCTCTTCTGAGTTGAGGGCAACGTTGAAAACTTGGATTTCGGTTGGTGCTCCTGAGTTTGCAACGGAATCAGCCGAGACGCCTTCTCCTACACCCACTCCCAACCTCCCTCCTCTCAGCAGGCCTGTTTTATTTGCCGATTTTAAAGCTAGAGTTCTTGAGCCGAGTTGTGTTTCCTGTCACAACCAAGGCAATAAAGACGGCCTAACCAGCATGGAAGATTATACTTCAGTGAAGAGCGTAGTGGAGTTCTTACTTCCAATGATGACCGGAAAAGTAGGCAACGACCCGATCCCTGAGGATCAAAGAATGCCTCCTCCAAAATCCACCCCACTCACCGAAGATCAATTAAATACATTGAAATGGTGGCTGGAAGACGGCGAAAAAGACCAATAACTTTAACTAATCAGAGGTAAGTACGATTTTACATAGACATTGTTTAAAAAATGCTCTATGATTCCTTTAAGAATGAAAACCAGAAGTATTTTAATCATAGAAGACAATACTGAAATGCAATTTCTACTGAAATTGATTTTAGAGCAAGAAGGCTATTCTGTGATTGTGGCAAGCACTGGGGAACAATCGTTAACGATCTTAAAATCAAGACCTAGATTACTCCTCATTTTGATGGATTTAACTTTGCCCGATATGCTGGGGCAAACTTTGGTTGGTAAGATTAAATGTGAACAGCTCATTCGAAAAACACCTATACTTTTCTTCTCGGCGGTTTCGGGATTAACACGCATGAGCTTACCTGATGGAGTAGTCGGTGCAATTCAAAAGCCTTTTCAAGTGAACGACTTTTTATCCAAGATTAAAGTTTTTAAAAATCAAGCTACCGTGAGTAACTTTGCCTAAAGTTATTTTTCACTCGCACGCGTGATGAGTGTTTTATTTCCAAGAATTTTCTTTTCCCATTTTGCCATTTCTTGAGCTTCTGATTTACCCAATTCATGATCAAAATGAAGCAAGTGCAATAAACCATGCACTAACAATAAATCAATTTCCTTTTTCCAGGAATGATTGAAATCGCGCGCTTGCTTGAGAACTACGGGAGTGCAAATCACCAGATCACCTAAAACACCTTGCCCCTGAAAAAAATGATCGGCAGCAAAACTCAAAACATCGGTTGGCTCTTTTTTGCCACGGTATTGATGATTGAGCTTGGTCATTTTGGGGGTGGTGCAAAGAGTTAAATCCACCTGAAAAGTTCTTTTTTCACGAATAGCCTCGGCATTAAACACTCTCCCCTTCAACACTCGGTGGGATTCAACTGTTTTTACCCACTTTTTCAGAGCTGAAACGGCATATTTCTCAAGGACGTTCTTTTCAATTTTTGGAGGCATATGAATATGATACCAAAGAAAGACAATGCCCTACAATGAAGAACAAAGTTTACTCGCAATAAAAGATTTACTACTGACCATCCATCGCCTACGAGCTCCAGGGGGATGCCCCTGGGATCAAAAGCAAACTCATCAATCTCTTCGCCCTTATCTTGTAGAAGAGACCTATGAAACCATGGAGGTGCTGGATCAAATTCATTCTAATGAAGATATAAAGAATCCTAACCTTCAAAAAGCTTTTATCGAGGAATGGGGAGACGTACTTCTTCAAATTGTATTGCATGCCGAGATCGCTAGCGAGATGGATCCCAAGGTAAACTTTGAAGCCATCGTCAAACAATTGAACGAAAAAATGATTCGCCGTCATCCCCATGTTTTTTCAGATGTCAGTGTGAGCAGTGCGGAAGATGTCGTAAAAAATTGGGCTGAGATCAAGGCAACTGAAAAAGGAATGGATCAATCTGCTCCATCCAATTCTAGTGCTTTTGATGGAATCCCAAATGGCCTCCCCGCTTTTCCACGTACGATGAAAGTAATACAAAAAGTAACTAAAGTTGGTTTTCAATGGCCCGATGTGAGTGGACCACTTGAAAAGTTACAAGAAGAAGTCACAGAGCTAAAAGTTGAATGTGTGGCGCATCCAGAAACGAGCGTCCGTGAAGCCGAAAAATTAAAAATTGAAGGTGAGCTTGGCGACGTACTTTTTTCAGCCTGTAATATAGCTCATTTTTATAAAATTGATCCTGAAGCCGCACTCAGAAGTACTCTTCGTAAGTTTGAGTCCCGCTTTCGATTTGTAGAAACATCTCTGGCTAAAGAAGGTAAAACAACTGAGCAAGCAAGTTTGGATGAAATGGATCGATACTGGGAATTAGCAAAAGGAAATAAAAAACCATGAAACGAATTGCAATCACCGGTGGCATTGGTTCTGGTAAAAGTACCATTGTAAAAATATTTAATGAATTGGGGATTCCATCCATTGATGCCGATGAAGTAGCAAAGCAAGTTCGAAACCTACCCTCTGTTCATGCTGAAATTTTAAAACGGTTTGGAACTACCGATCGATTGGAACTTCGAAAAATCATCATTTCAGATCCAAAAGCCAAAGATGATATTGAAGCAATTCTCCTTCCCCAAATTAAAGAATTCAGTGAGAAGAAAATGAAGAAGATTGAATCGAAATCTTCCGCACCTTTTTTACTTTATGAGGCAATTCTCATCATTCAAACCGGCCGCATCAAAGAGTTCGATGCTTTGATTGTGGTCGATGCTACTGATGAGGAAAGAA
Source organism: Bdellovibrionales bacterium (assembly GCA_947372355.1). Lineage (GTDB taxonomy): Bacteria > Bdellovibrionota > UBA1018 > UBA1018 > CAIMNF01 > CAIMNF01. The sequence continues at coordinate 3,231 of CANBTI010000038.1, forward strand.
CGAAGCGCATTCAAGAGCGAGATCAAGTATCCGAAGAAACAGCAAAAGGCATGATGAATGCTCAAATGAATCGCCAAGAATGGATCAAAAATGCCGATTTCATCATCCATAATTCAGGAAATTTAGACCAGCTACGTCATGAAGTAAGAAAAATACTCGACCAACTTATGAAGCAATGATAAGTGTTATTTTATGGCTACACGTCTCAGAGTAAAAAAAACGAAAATGAAAAAAGACCGCGCAACCGAGCATAAAAAGAATCCTCAAAAACGCGCCCACAAAGTTGATCAGTGGAACCGTCAGAACATTCAAGCTGCTAAAATCAATCGCGCACGCTGATTGAAACTGCACAATAATGCGCCTTGCCGTAATTGACTTAGGCACGAATTCCATTCGGTTCGATGTTCATGAAATCAGCTCTAACCGTAAGGGCTTGATTCAGCACCGTCGTCTCTATCGTGAAAAAACGATGGTTAGACTTGGCCAAGATTTATTCTTAGCAGGTAAATTAAGCACTGAAGGAAAACGCCGAACCATGGAGGCTGTTTTATCCTTCAAAGAAACCATGGATGCTCTCCATGTGGATAAAATTGTTGCCTTCGGAACCGCTGCCGTTCGAGATGCCTCAGATGGCGAATCATTTTTAAAAGAACTTGAAGATCAATCCGGCGTTCATTTTAGAATGATCACTGGAGCTGAAGAAGCTGCATTGATCGCAAAAGGAATCCTGCACTTTGAGAAAAACCCAAGTGGAATCTATGCTCTCGTCGATATCGGTGGAGGAAGTACTGAGATTTCAATTTGCAAAGGTAAAAAGATCCTCAAATCCCATAGTTTCAATTTAGGTGTGGCAAAGCTTCAACAAGTATTTTTAAAAACTCAGCCACCTCAAAAAACTAACTTAGGTAAAAATAAAAAATCTGATCCTGTTTTAGATCTCCGCAATTTCATCAAAAGTATCGTACTCCCTAAAATGTTGATCGATCGTTGGCCGAAAGCTCAGAAAATGATCGGTTCCAGCGGAAGCATTATCGCCATGGCAAAACTCGTTCATGGAAATAAAGAAGCCTCCAACAAACCATTCAATAAAAAAGATCTGAATAAAACAGTAAAAATAATTGAGAACAAAACACCGATTGAACTTCTATCCATGAATGGAATGGAACCCAAACGAGTGGATCTCATTTTGGCTGGTGGAATTTTACTCGATGAAGTGGCTGGATTACTCGGTACAAAACAAATTAAAACCTCTGAATTTGCACTTCGCGATGGGATCTTAGTAGACGAACTCGATCACTACCATAAGAACTCCTCAAAAACTTCTTCTTTCCCGATTGAAGAAGTTGAAAAACGGTTTGCCACTTGGGGCGTGGATCATAAACACGCACAAACAGTGAGAACTCACTCGGAATGGTTATTTGATGAATTAAAATCTGTTCACAAATTAAAACCTAATTGGAAAAACTATCTTTCTGCAGCTGCAATTCTACACGATGTGGGTGAAATGGTAAGCCATTCAAATCATGCAGAACATTCTGAATACATTGTTAAAAATTCCCACTTTGTTGGAATGCACGAATGGGAATCAACATTGATTGCCCTTCTTTGTCGTTATCACAAAGAAGAAAAAATGCAGGAGAAGTTCAATAAAATTCCTTATGGGAAAAAAGATGAACTCCGTGATGTATTCTTTAAGCTTTTAAGTATTCTTCAGATTGCTGATTCAATCGATCGCACGCACAAACACTCTCTTCAATTAAAACGTTCTAAAATATCCCGTAGTAAGGTGGAGATTTTTTTCAAAAGTAAACATCCTTGCGATTTAGAAGTGTTACGCTTTGAACAAAAGAAAAATTTATTTGAATTGATTTATAAAAAAGAGATTTTTTTGATTCGTTTGAAGTGAAGTAATTTTCAAATGACCTGGGAACATCAACCTTCGGGGATTGGGGGGAGAATGAAGATTAAAAACTCCCAGATCATCTGATTATTTAGTGTGGTTGTAGTGGAGTTCGAAAACTTTTCTACTGTACCGCTTGAAATTGAATATGCATGATATTTATGATCAGTAACAATTATTGTTATTAATTTTTTAAATTAACTTTAACTTATAATCCGCCGCGTCGTAAATATGAAGATGGAAACTGAATCTGAGATTAAAAAAACTTACTGGAATACGGTGATTCACAGCGTGGTTACCTTCATGGGGCAATCCACGATGCAGTTAGTGGATCTTCTATTTTGCGGTAAATTAGGAAGTCAAGCTTCTGCGACTGTAGGAACGGCCACTTCATTTTACGCTTGGTTCATGATTATTGGGATCGGATTAGTTCTCAGTTTAGAATACTGGATTCCTCACTCACTCGGTCAAAAGGATGAAAAGAGAGCCCACTCTTACTATTATGCTGGGGTACTGGTGGCGGTATTTGTCTCCCTCTTCAGCACGATTGGGTTTTGGTTTATCTCTCAAAATACAACTTTGTTTGGCATCAATCCTGAAATTCAAAGCTCTGTGGTTTCTTTCTCCCACATCATCGCTCTCAGCTATCTCCCTGTGTTTTTAATCCCAACCCTAAGGGTTGAACTTCAGGCGCGTGGCTACCCTCACGACACCACCTATGCCTTTATCGTTGGAAACATCTTAAACGTGTTTTTAAACTGGGCCCTCATTCATGGTTATGCAGGATTCCCCGCATTAGGACTCAACGGCTGTGCCTGGGCAAATCTCATCTCCCGATTTGCAATTTTATTTTATCTCTGGGCAAGGGTGAATTACGTACGATCCAAACTTCCTTCGATCCCCGTTCACTGGAAAAATGTTCCTTATATGGAATACATTACCAAGATTATTCACATGGGATTACCCACTAGTTTTCAAATGCTATTTGAAATGGGAGCCTTTATTATTGTGAGTATGCTTGCGGCTCAACTGGCACCCTCCCAAAATGCGGCCCACGTGATCACGATCAGTATTGCTAGTTTTTTATTCATGGTGCCCCTAGGTTTGGGCTCAGCAGCTGCACTGACCCTCAGTAAATTAAATGGAGAGAAAAGAAAGCCTCTCGCAATAAAATATGGAAACCAAACTTTTCATCTTGGTTTGCTGTATGCCGTAATCGGAAGTTCACTTTTAATCATATTCCGTGAGCCCGTTTTTAGAATTTATTCAAACGATCCTGAAACCATCAAAATTGGTGGCACCCTTCTCTTCATTGCTGCTGTATTTCAATTAGGCGATGTTTCTCAAGTGATTTTATCTGGTTGTCTGCGCGGTTTCGGAAAAACAAAAATTCAAGCAGTCATCAATGCCTTTGGACATTGGGTAATTGGATTACCGATTGGTCTGTATTTGGGATATCACTTGCACATGGGAGTGATCGGGTTTTGGGTGGGACTTTCTTCAGGATTATTTTCTGTAGCGCTTGGGCTTTATATTTACTGGAGACGAACCATCAGAGAAAAAATAGTGGCTAATGCAATCGAGGTGCAGATTTAAAGAGATCTGCTCGATCAAATGCTGCTTTTACGTCTTGATAAAAATCGGGTCGTTTCATTTCAGAGTAAAGATCCATGATCACTCGATCACTTTTTAAATCATATTCGGTAAAGCCCATAGATAAACCTACGCCTAATCCAATATCTAAACCCACACCAATATAAACCACTTTTGTTTGATACAGCTCACCTCGGGAATAGGATTGCCCGATTTTTTTAGCTTTATAAAAGTCGGTGGTATCCACTCCCACTTCGATATAAACACCAGCTCCTGCACCATAAACCAAATCAGCATCGACACCAATATAAGTACCTTTTGCATCTCCGCCGGTACAAGATCCAAAACAAAGGGCTACATAATATCCAATTTTAAAATTTGCAGCAACTCCAACATGGAGTGATCGTAAATCATAAGTTGAAACTTTAAGTTTTCCCTCTTCTAGATAAAAGTTCATCTCGGTTCCAAAAGATTTTCCAACCATCAAATCTGCACGCTTAAAGTAACCAATCGTGATGGCAGAAGGTAAAACACCAAAGCGAGATCCCTTTACTAGTAATCCACCTACTTTAGAATAAAAAGAATGTTCATCGATATTCACCCCAGCGAGAGAAAGGGGACCGGAAATTCCCGCATAGAGCGCTTTCAGCATTACCTTCTGATCTTTTGCAGCTAGGATGGTTTCATTTTGAATGGCGGAAATAGAAGCTTCATTGATTTTTTCAGAAAAATTATTTTCGATATCCTGAGCAATGGCGATCTCATGCTCTGGACTTAGTAATTCCCGAGCATGCGCGTTCACAGCTACACTCATCATCAGGAACATTAAAAATAAAGCTGCATTCTTCATGGAGGCCGCAACTTAACTCAATCTCAAAATTTATTCAACTAAATTTGTTTAATTATGTATTTTATTGATATTATTGGGGAATTATAGATTCCGCTGTTTGTTTTAAGATCAAAAAACCATCGGGATCGTACACCATCGGCGCTGATATCACCTCAATGGAAGGGTAACGAGTTTGGCATTTCTGAACAGCCAACATCGCTTTTTCTGATCTCTTTTGCTGATGGATTTCTAGTTTTTTAAATTTTTCTTTCATCACATCATTTAATTCAGAAGCAAGCTCTTCACTTAAGCGCCCCGCTGCCTGCTCCACTTGATTTACAATAATTCCTTCCAATTGAATTTTACGTTCACGAAGAAATTGATCAAGACCATCCAGTTCAAACATTGCGGAAGATTCAGGTGTGCTCACCGCAATCACTGCCACTTCCTTTTGAGTGAAAAACTTTGATAATAAATCACAGCGCTCTAAAATACGATCCCTTAAGAGAGAAAAAGTTTCCAAAAACATTCTACTTTCACGGTAAACTTTTTCGCCCAATAGTTTTTCTATCCACCCAAAAGAAAGCATTGTTTTAAACCATGTTCCTTTTTTCGGTGCGAAAAGTTGAAACACTTTACTTTCCATGAGGTTTTTAATTTTTGCAGGAACCAAAAAGAAATCTTTAGCGTGAAAAGAAGGCGGCGTATCCAAAACAATGAGATCATACTCTTCGTTTTGAATCATGCGAGTTACCCATTCATACGCAGTGTATTCCTGTAAGCCGTACACCATTTCGCTCAACTGAGAATAAAGCATCGTTTTTTGTAAACGATCTCCTTGCTCTTTCGAAAGAGTTTGCTCTACCACTTGGCTTAAAACATATTTTGGATTTAATATCCCTACTGAAAAGGAAACCTCTGAGTCGATCCCTAGTTTAAGTTTAGACTCTTCAGAAAGAAGGATCGGCTCTCCCCCTTGCTCTAAAGCTTTTTGACTAAATCCAAAAGCCTCTGCCAATCGTTTTGCTGGATCAATCGTGACCACCAAAATTCTTTTACGAACTTTGGTTGCAGCAAGGGCAAGACTAGCCGCTGTAGTGGTTTTCCCTACACCACCACCACCGCAAACAATGATACAACGTTTATCTTTTAATAGATTATGGATTGAATTTTTGGACACGGAACCCGAAACCTTCTTCATCAAATGGATTATCTGTTTCAGGAGCTACCCAAACCTGGCCCGAATCGCTCAAGCGTTTTTCAGCTTCTCTTAGGCGGCGAATACGCTCAAGATCGATCATGAGTTTATGGGTTTTACTCTTAGCACTCATGCTCTCTAAAATTGTTTCTTCTTCTTCAGTGAATGGATTAAAAGGTGCGCGGTTGAGCACATATCCACCTACAGGAACTTGTTCTTTCTGAAGGGAGTCGTTTAATTCAATTGCTTCACTCACGGGTAAAGCCTGAGGTAGCGTTACCACCCAAGCAGCAGTTTGAGTTTTATCGTAAAAATACGATTGTCCTTCTTTTAACTTTTCTGCAATCGGACCAATCGGCATCATTTTTAAAAGTACATTCGGTAAGCGCACTAAACCAATCAAATGCCCTGTTGCAGGCAAATCTAAAATAATTCTTTCATACTTTGAATTTTTTAACTGCTGAAGCAAATGATAAAAATAACCCATTTCTTTAAAGGCTGGAGCTCCATCCAAAAACCATTTCACGCCTTGATTTCCAAGAACGAGTTGAGTGATCGAAGAAAGTTTTAAAAAACTGGTGAGAAATTTTTCTTGTCCTACCGTAGCTGATAGACAAACCGCATGAAGATTTTTTTCAATCTCATGGGGTTCAACTTGAAAATGTTTACGTCCGAAATATCTTGCGAGTGAGGAATCCCATCCAGAATCATCTTCAAGTTCAGCAAGTAAAGTAAGCTTTCCCTCTTTGGCACTTGCTTTAGCGAGAGTTGCTGCGAGAGTGGTGCGTCCAACTCCACCTTTACCGGAGATCAAATTAATTCTTTTAAGGTTTTGAACGATTGAATCAGTGTGCGTTGAATTTTCCAAGATGTTCCTCCCCCGAGTTGCAATCATCCACGAATATCACAAGCTTCGTGACTGGACAAAAGAATGTTTCAGTAAATTCAGCAGATAGCCTAAAATTGAACCTATTAATCCATAATAAAAAACATCTGTTGACTCAATTTTATAGTAATTGAGGACCGCGCCTAGCATCATCATCAAGATCCCCAACCCAACGCTGGATAGAAATCTTGATTCACTTTTGTATTTTGGAAATACCATCATTAATAGCCATGGGAATAGAAGACAAGAAGAGGATAAAGATCCCATCACCTTCCATACGTTAGCAATATTATCAAAAAAAGGAGTGATGAAAAGCGCTAAAACACCCACACCTAGCATGGAAAACTGCAATCGGCGTTTATCAAATTTTTCTTTTTTTAATAAATCAAAAGAGAACATGCTGGAAGCAGAAAACAGATGTGAATCCAGGCTAGAAACAATGGCTGAGAAAACTCCAGCAAGTAAAAACCCTTTTAATCCAGTGGGCAAAACTTCCATTGCAAAGCGTAGATAACTTTCATTTGAGTTTAAGTTTGGCATATAGGCACGTGCATAGAGAGCACCTGTGATTGCCGCGCAATCAAAGATAAACCAAATGACAGTAGCACCCAAAATTCCTTTTTTTGCTTGTGCATCATCCTGAGCGGCTAACGCTCGTTGATAAAATAGTGGATCAACTAGAGTACTCATTGCAATAAAACTCCAAATGAAAACTTCCGAAAATGGCTTACCCCCCATCAGGTTCATATGATTTGCAGGAAGTAATGATGGAAGAAGTGATGGCGATCCAAAATGAATCATGGAAAAAATAGCGACTAAAATGACAGCCGTTACCATGGCAATAAATTGAATGACGTCTGCAAAAATAACGGAGCGCAATCCTCCACTCATGGAATAAGAAAAAATACAAAAAAGTCCAATCGCAGAAGAAGCAAAAACAGACCAACCCGTTAAAAAATGAAGAAAAATACCAATACTCAACACGCTTGCAATCGGAAGCATACTTAATATAGTGAGCACTGCCGTTACCCTATGGGCGCGTGGACCCAAATGATTTCCAACTAATTCAGGAAAAGTAGATGCATTGTTTTTTGGAATTTTATTAATTAATACCAATGCAAAAATTAAATAGGCAACATACCAAACTAAACTTTGCGTGAGAAAACTAAACATTCCATTTTCAAAGGTAAATGCAGTTGCTCCTGAGATTTCTCCGTACCAACTGGCCACTAAAGAAGCGATAAAAAGTGGTAAAGTAATTTTTCTTCCCATCAGAAGGAGCTCTACTTTATCTTCCGTAGTGCGACTTTGGTGTAATCTCCTTCGTCCGTAAGCCACTGCCAACAAGGTGAAAATAAAAACGCAAACGAATACTAAAAAATCATAAAAACTAAGAGAAGAGTTGATCATTTTTGATTCCCACTCATGATCATCATAAATGCTGAAGTACTTTGAATTTGAACAGCGCCGTGTCCAAGATTTGAAACACCCAAGCCAGATAAAATCCCAACCCGTTGATTGAATATTGTAAACTGACATTCACCTGAAATACTCATGGTGCAATTTTCGAAACTGAGTACGGAAAAAACTCCGTCCACTAAACAGCTGTGAGTTCCACTGGGATAAAGGTAGATCTCGGGCAATAAGCTTTCATTGTAAAAAATTGCCATCGACCCATTTGTACGCTTTGATATCGCCTGACACACTTCGCCTAAATTTGCCAACTCATGATCTTTTCGTTTTCCTAAAAAACCAAAAAGGTGGAGTCGATTCCAATTCCAAGACTCAATATTGTTTAAACAAAAACGCAGATCGGTTTCATTTTGAGTGGGCTTCATTACCAGGGGCACCAAGGAGCTGGTCGGCCCAGAGTCCCCATCCCCTACCCAAAGAATCGGATCAGAAGCAAACTGAATACCAGAATCAACAGCGATTTGAGGGAAGGTGGTCTCAATTTTTTGAGTTAAGATCGGCCCGATGAGCGCCAACTGTTCGTGATTCATGAGAACTCCGTAATCATCAGCTTAACATTGCTTGACTCACATGCAAGCTTGAAATAGGCATAAACTATGGACTTATTTCAGAAAATTGCAAAATTGAAGAAAGAAAAAAATGCGGTCATTCTGGCCCATTATTATCAAGATCCAGACATTCAAGATATTGCCGACTTTATTGGGGATAGCTTGGAACTTGCCCGTGCCGCTCAAAAGAGCACTGCTGATATCATCTTATTCGCCGGTGTTCACTTCATGGCTGAAGGCGCAAAAATTTTAAATCCCTCTCGTAAAGTAATTTTACCTGATCTTAGAGCAGGATGTTCGCTTTCGGATAGCTGCTCACCTGAAAAATTTGCTGCGTTTAAAAAAGCAAATCCAAATCATTTCATTATTAGTTACATCAATTGCTCTGCTGCAATCAAAGCAATGAGTGATGTGATTTGTACAAGTTCAAACGTGGTTAAAATTGTGGAAAGAGCTCCTAAAGACCGCCCCATTCTTTTTGCTCCTGATCGAAATCTTGGGCGTTGGGCCAGTGATAAAACGGGACGTGAAATGACTCTCTGGCAGGGCAGCTGCATGGTTCATGAAACATTCTCAGATCGAAAAATTATTGATTTAAAAGTAAAGCATCCACATGCAAAGCTCATCTCTCATCCTGAATGTGAAGCGAGCATCTTAACGATGTCGGATTACATTGGCAGCACATCGAATTTATTGAAATATGTAATGGAAAGTGCCGATCAAGAATTTATCGTTGCCACTGAAGCAGGGATTTTGCATCAGATGCAAAAAAAGGCTCCCCATAAACTTCTCATCGCAGCACCTCCGAATCAAAATTGTGCCTGTAATGAGTGTCCGTTTATGAAACTCAACACCTTAGAAAAAATTGCTCTCGCACTGGAAACTGAAGGTCCAGAGATTCATGTTACGAATGAAGTGATGATCGGTGCGAAAAAATCCTTAGAACTCATGTTGGAGTGGTCTGTATGAAAATGAAATCAATTCATCTTGATGATTTACAAAGAACTGAAAAATATTTTTTCATGACCTCAACCATCGTTCCCCGCCCAATTGCAGTGGTGGGAACACTCAATAGTAATGGAACCGATAATCTAGCAGCCTTCAGTTATTTTAATGCAGTTTCCACAGAGCCACCTTGTATCATGTTTTCAGTTACCCATTCGCGAAATGGAAAAAAAGATACCTTGGTGAACGTAGAACGAAATAAAGAATTCGTGATTCATATAGCACAAGCTGATCAGCACCAATTAGTGAATGACACTTCTGAATCATTGCCCTATGGCACGAGTGAACGTGAAAAATTAGGACTCACCCTCACCCCTTCCCAATGGATTAAAACCCCTCGCGTGAATGAATTTAAAGTGGCGTTCGAATGTGTTCTTGAAAATTTAATTGATGTTGGGGGCAATACGGTTGTTTTTGGGCGTATTCTTGGCGCTCATATCGATGAATCTTTATTGCTTCAAGATCCAGCTACTGGAAACCTGATTCCTCGCGCAGATTCACACCGTCTCAATCCACTCGCCCGCATGGATCGGGATTACGGACGAATTACTTCAGATCTTCAAAAACCTGAAAAATCTTATTAAAATAGGGGCCCACGTAAGAATGTCGGTTCCGACTCACAAATTCTTCATAGCTCCACTCTTCATCCGCGATTAGATAATCTACGAACTCATGGCAAACCATAAACAAACAACTTAAAGGCGCAAGTGCACTTGCTTTTTCACCGTGAGGAAAGCCTCTTCCATTCGGACGTTCACGATGCTGCAATAAAATTTTATGAGCATCTGGAAATGAACTATCGTCATCCTTGGCCAGAGCTGCAGAATACTCGGGGCCTTCCATAAAAAGTTTGCGCTCTTCTTCCGAAAGAATTGCTTTTCTAAGTTCAAATTCTTTTTTATCTCTGATTTTAGCCAGACTAGGTTTGGCGAAATACCTCACATCATGCAAATAAGAGATATAAACCATTTTTTCGAGGTTTTTTTCAGAAATCCATCCTATATCTTTACCCACCTGACAGGTCACTTCGCACAATAATTCGATGTGGTTTTTTAGATATCGATTTTCTTCTCTTTTCACCTCTAATGCTTCAAAAATATTTTTTAATTTGGGTTTTTCTTGAAAACTCCTCACCACTTTTTGCATGTTTGCATTCACTACATCACGAAAAAGTTGATCTTTAAAAAATCGTTGATCAACAAACTTTGGCTTGGAATCAACAAAGGAAAAAGTATCATAGATTTCTTGTGGGATCGCTTGAGTAAGCTTAAAACCAATCCGAATGACCACATCCTTGCCACCCAATTAATTTTTTCGCTCTACTGGAACTTTATGACAAACTTCAATCTCAATGGGCTGGCTGAATTTATGATCATTTAAACTATTTAAGAAAAGTTTTTCTTGAACATTGAATTTAACAGACTGTGCTGCTGTGCAAGCAATGGCAATTCCTGAAGGACTAACATTAATTACCTTTAGAATCTGTCCCTTTACCGAAAGGATAGGATCAGGTGATTTTGGATTATGGAGGGTGGAGTATTTTTGATCTTCATCTTTAAAATAGACTCTTGCCTGATGACGGCTTTCGATCACGACCATTTCATTTGGAAAATCGATGATCGCTTGATTACCATTGATTACAATGCAGTTAGTTTTAAAGGCGCAATCTTTAATCGGACTTTTGATGAAAACGGGCTGATTCTTTACTAGAGAGGGCTGACTGAGAAAGTGGACTGCTAATTTTTGTGTAATTGGATCAAATGATTTGATCACCACATCATAGCTTGTACGCTTCCCTTGTTCATCTTGTTGCCATAAAAACACCCCAGGCGAATCTACAGAACATTCTAATATATTTAGAATTTCCTTAGGATTTCGGGCAGATCGGTAAAGAACCTTTTGTGACATAATGCAATTAAATAACAACTTCCATCATTATGTAAATATTTTTTAAAGATTCTCATTAATCCTTTGAAGCATTGGCTAGGCGAGCATCCATGCTCAGCTAGAAACTTAGTTCTGCTTAGGATTTCTAGATTGATCAAACAAGAAGTAAATAATGTGTGACAATGGCTGAGCCGATTTCAACACTCCATTTTTTGCATCTGTTGGCGCAACATCATCAGATCCATCCACTGATTTCACTTTTTCACCTGGAACAGGTGGCTGCCAAGATTCATCTGCTTTTGCAGCATTTAGCCAGTCAGCAGGTAGTGCTGATTTTCCATCCCAAGCCCAGTTCATGTTTCCGAACGGACGAGGATTAGTATAATCACGTTTCACCACTTTTTCACCGCGCTTCACCTTGAGGGCAAGTTCATTATCTGATAATTCAGCAGTCGCATAATCAGACATTTCAGAATGAGGCAATTTATTTGGAGCAGCCATCCAGATAAAATCTGGTTGCTCAGCATACTTCACTTTTTTTCCATCTTCGTCTGCGCGAGTTCCCCATTCTCCACCGAGAATGTTGTAGTTTTCATCCAATTCAAGATCGTAAACATAAGTTTTATCTTTTTGAGTATCAAGTGAAGCACTATCATAGGATTTATCTTTATTATCTTCTGGCCAGATGTAGAACATGAATTTCACGTAAGAAGATACGCCCACTAGATATTTAGCATTTGGATGACGACGAACTTTATAACCGTCTTTCACTGATGCCAAATCCACAATCGAGTTATTCAAACTTCCCACTGATCCAGTATTTGGATTGTAATAACTAACTGCATAGGATGAAACTGGATGATTGTTGATCTTGATGTTGTTATCCACATCCATCACAAATCCCATTCCATCTTTACCAATGCGATTGATCAAAGACATATGCCAAACACCTGGATCTAAGTCATTACAACGAATGTCTTTTACAAAACCCTGATCATCTTGATCTGGCGTTCCTTTAGGATCACATTTGTGACCAGCCATTTGATAATCCATCGTTGCGAAATAAGGAGTATTGGTTCGTGCAAACATATAAGAACCAAGCGCCTTTAAATCATCTGGATAAAATGTAATCTTGTTTCCAAGTGCGCCCGTTACCGTTACCGATTTTTCAGGACGTGGTAGATAGATTGATGCTGGAGACCAACCATCACAGATTCCACTCCAATAAGCTAAACTTCCACCTTTTTTACGCCAGTAACGATACTGAATGGTATCGTCGTACTTACTGTAAGTACTCGTATCATCTTCGTAGAAACTGGTATCATCACCTTCAGATTCCTGATCATCACCCGATTCAGAACGTTTAGTGGTTAAACGATATTTAGAACGGAAATCGGCTTCTTCCATCACTGCTTTAGTGAAACTAAAATTTAAATCTCCTAATAAGAGATCATATTTTTCTGATGGAGCAAGTTTTTGATTAATTTTATCTTGATCCCAAGAAGAAAGTTTTTTTACCACACGGTCGTGATCCGCATTCACACGTCCCTTTGCTACTCCATATCTGAAACCAAAATAAATTTGATCCCAAAACTTTGTATGGTCACGATAATGACTTGCGATACCACCGTTGATATCTGGCCAAAAACTTCCACTCCATGGTTGAAACTTTGCTTGGGCCCTATCAAGCTTTTGTGCTTGTGCATCTTTAATGCTAGTAACGACTGGGGCATGTCCTAACATTTTGGTCATTTTAGCATTCAAATCATGAGTGACACTTCCCATGGATAAAGGGGAATGAATTAATCCTGCGATCAATGTTGCCAAACAAGTAGAAATTTTTAACTTTGTTGTTTTATTCATGTAATTCTCCTTTAAATATTAATAATCTTGCTCAGGTGCGATGAAACTTTTATGGATTTCCAATTTATCTTTAATGGTTTTTAAAACTGCACTTTTAATTCCAGTGGTTGAAACTCTCACCATTTCAGTATGAGGAACGCCTTTGCCATCTACGAAAATAAAGTCTCCGTCTGCATCCACCATGTAGGAATATCCAAAATATTTCATTTTACCAATGATCGGCATTTGCTTTTTAACTTCGCCAAGACTACTCACGGTATAAAGAGTATTGTCTTCACTGATGAAATAATTACCGCCTAGGTTATTGGGTCTGGAATCAACTTTTTGGTGATCAGTAAAAAATCCATTTTCAGAATTGATCCCCACTACGGTTCCATCAACATTTACAAAAAAGTTTCCGCCTGCACGAATTGCATCACAAAAACTATAACCTTCTTTTACGGTAATCATACCTAGAGGATTTCCAGGAGCTGTTCCCATGTGTTTAATCGTGGTGAGAGTGCCCGCTTGATCAATGTAGAAGTTACCTCCTACTAATCTGAGATCGTTACCGATCACTCCAGTAAAATTATAAAAACCAGCTGAATCAATCGCAATGACTTCATTCGTATTTTTATTTAGAAAATAATTTCCACCTAAAACAGCTGGATCTACATTTACTTTCCCTTTGTAATATAAGCTGCCATTTTCAGTAACCGTAGCCATTAGCCCGCCAGTAAAAAATGCGTAATTGCCTCCCATTTGGGTCATTCCAGGAAGTGGATTACGTTTATCGTAAAGTAGAGCTGCATCGGTAATTTTTTGCGGAACTTTTACTCCAGGAATGAATATATTGAACTCACTTGCTGTTACTGCAGGTAAAGTTTGAATGAGGCCACCCGTTCCAGGACCCCAAATTCTAAGCATGGTTTGTGATTGATAAGCGGCATGTGCAGAAACTCCCATCATCAAAAAAACTGATAAAGCAAAAGTTGAAATAATATTTTTATTCATGAATAGCGCTCCTTAAAATTCGAGTTGAGCGTATATTAACAAAGCTTGTGTAATAAATCAATGATTAGTTGTCTGAAATAGTTTTAATTTTGCAGGGAAATATCAACATTTTTCGTTGATTGTTTTTTTAATCCAAACCATTAATGCGGGCGTGAGAGGAGTCATGAAGCTTCTATTTTTTAGCTCTCTTGTGTCGGGATCTTTTTCCCGTCCCGTGTGAATTCCAATTAAATTCAATGTTTCATTTTGTTCAATGAAAATTGGTCCACCTGAGTCTCCGTACACACCAGTAGGATCTACAGAGAGCACAAAGCCACCGGCATTTTCGAGAGAAAACTTCATTTGAGCCCGAAATCGTCTGTTTTCTTGATTCCTTCCACCATACCCATACCGAATATAAGAGGAAGGCAAATCGGTTGAAAATGATTTTAAGGATGGATATTTTAATTCAACTTCAGCATCTACCATTGGTCTTGGTAAAAAAATCAACCCAAAATCGAGTCTCAAATTAGTGCTTTCATAATTCGGATGAATGCTAAATCTTTTTGATTGAATGAGTTCTTCGTTTGAATTTGAACTTGGAATGATTTCACTTAAAGTGACTCCCACACTCAATGCATCTTTCAAACAATGAGCAGCAGTGAGAATCACTCTTGGATGGATGAGTGAGCCAGTAGCAAAAAAGGTAGCTTGTTGATACTGCCCCAGCTCATTTTTAAACTCTTTCTTGAGCACCAAGCCAACTGCAGTATAAAACTGTGATTCTACTTCCTCACCCATGTGGTTCCTTGAGGTGAATCTTTAATTTCCACGCCCTTAGCAAGCAACTCATCGCGAACTTCATCTGAACGTTTAAAGTTCTTTTGAGCTCTTGCATCTTTGCGTTCTTGAATCAGCGCTTCAATTTCAGTTTCAGTGAGTGTGGATTTTCCCTCGTTTTGAGCCCGCTTTAATCTTACTGCCTGAAGCTGCGCCAGTGCCGAGGGAGCAGATAACTTACCCACTCCTATGACAGAACCGATTTCTTCTTCGATCACTTTAATGAATTCATTGGCCGCAAGAATAGCAGTCGGCGTATTTACTGCATTGGGCTCAGAGGAACAGCGATTCCATTCCCGAACGAGTGTAAAAATTTCAGAAAGTGCACCTGAGGTATTTAAATCATTTGCATAGTGATCCTTGATCGCCGCTCTAGCACGATCACAATCAATCATGAATCCTCCCCAAACCTGCTCTGCTTTTAAATCAGGAACAGCAATTTTCTTTTGTCGAACTTCTTCGGCCTTCTTCTTTGCCTCATAAATACGCTCAAGATTCACTACCGCTTGATCCAGCAATGTAGAATTAAAATCAAATGGAGCTCGATAATGAACGCCCAGAAAAATCATGCGCGCTAGTTCGCCGCCATAATTAGCTAGAAAATCACGTGCATTCATCACATTTCCCAAACTTTTAGACATTTTCTCGCCATCAAAATTTAAAAAAGCATTATGAACCCAAGTTTTTACATAAGGCTTTTCACCCGTTGCTGCTTCTGTTTGCGCAATTTCATTCTCATGATGTGGAAAAATAAGATCTTCCCCACCATGATGAATGTCCATCTTCGGACCTAACCATTTGCACGCCATCGCAGAACATTCAATGTGCCAACCTGGTCTTCCCTTACCCCAGGGAGAATCCCATGAAGGCTCTCCTGCCTTTGCAGGCTTCCACAAAGAAAAGTCTACCGGATTTCTTTTGTTAGAATTCACTTCAACCCGAGCCCCTGATTTCAAATCTTCAATTTGTTTTCCAGAAAGTTCGCCATAATTAGGAAAAGAATCAATCGAGAAGAAAACTTCTTTTGCGGTAGGATCTAAGCCCGTTGAATCCGGCACCGTGTAACCCTTGCCATTTTCAATGATTTTCTCCACCATGCGAATAATTTCGGGCATGTGCTCGGTAACCAATACTTTATGCGTGGGAGGCAGCATTCCTGCTAGTGCGTAATCCTTTTCCACTTCAGCGATAAATTTTTTAGTGATTTCATCACATGATACTTTCTCTTCGTTAGCCCGATTGATGATCTTGTCGTCTACGTCGGTGTAATTTCGCACGTAATTCACATCGTAACCAAAGTGCTTGAAGAATCGATAGAAGAGATCAGCGGTCAGTGCAGCGCGAAGATTACCAATATGAATGAAGCTATAAACGGTAGGTCCGCAGGAATACATCTTCACTTTTCCTGGCTCTATGGGCTGAAAGAGTTCTTTTTGATGCGTTTTAGTATTGGTGAGATAAATGGGTTTTCCCAGTGAAGTAGCTGAACTCATAGAGAATAATTCTCATTCTGCGCAGAGTGTAATGTCAAACGGTAGGGTGGGAAAAGTGAATCTGGTACCAAAATCGTCTCATTAAACAATAAAGTGTAAAAAATAAGGTGTCAAAAATATGCCATTAAAACGTGTGGTTGAGTGCATTTTTATTTAAATAATATTCGTTAAATAAAATTCAATTGACTTAGTTTAAAAACTAAGTTAGTTTACACAACACTTCACGGAGGTTCTACGATGTTTAAAGTTGGCGAAAGCGCTGTTTACCCTGCTCATGGAATTGCTATCATAAAGCGAATCGACGAGCGCGAAATCGGCGGAAAAAAGAAAAGTTTTTACGTTTTACAAGTTTTGGAAAACCAAATGACGATCATGGTGCCCACAGATAATGCTGCGGCCGTTGGTCTTCGTAACATCATCACTGATGATGAGGTCACTAAAGTTTATAAAATTCTCAAGATGCGCGATGTAAAAATCGATCAAACTACTTGGAATCGCCGTTATCGCGATTACATGGAGAAGATCAAAACTGGATCCATTTATGAGATCTCAGAAGTTTTACGCGATTTATTCTTACTACGTCATTCAAAAGATCTTTCTTTTGGTGAACGTAAAATGCTCGACCAAGCAAAAGCCTTGATCGTGAAGGAAATCTCTATTGCGAAACGCATGCAAGAATCCATCATTGAACAAGAAATTCAGCAAATTTTTGCTACCTAATATTTAAATTAAAACTTTAAACGTAAAAAAGCCCCGAATGCGAATTCGGGGCTTTTTTATTTTGTAATTTAATTTTTAATCAAATTTATTCTTTTAATCATTGTTTCAGCAAATAATTTCGATGAGCCTGGATCGCGAGCAGTAATCAAACTCCCATCTTCAACTACAAATGGTTTTTCAGGATCACCACCAATATATTGAACTTTTCCTAAAAATTTCAACATACCCTCTACCTCTTGGTATCCAGTGACCATTCTATTTTTAAACTGTGGTGATGATCCATCCAAATTATTTACCGTAGCCAGTAGTCCAGTTGCTGCACAAATTAATCCAACAATCATTTCTTTTTTTCTTACTGCTTGCATAAGAATTTCATGAAGTTTTTTATTGGGAAAGTAATCTGACCAAGCCCCACCTCCACCAACAAAAGCAATTGCATTATATCCATCTAATTTCACTTGATCAAAACTAAGATCAGTTTGAACCAAGTTACTATCTAAAATGTATTTTTTTCCTGGTTTAACAAGCCCACCATAACGTGAGGCGGTGACTATCTGATAGCCTTGATCCATAAAAAGCTTTTTCGGGGTAAAATATTCATCAATTTGAAACCCTTCATTGAGTATGATCAAAACTTTTTTCGGTTCATGATCTGCAAATGAGTTGTTGGTAATGAATAAAAATAAAATGATGATGATGATTTTCATAAATTCCTAAAATTTTCTGGAAGCAATATCTCGAAATTCTATCAAGCCCTTTAATGCTAAAAACATTGTTTCAGGAGTGATCGGCGCGTTCCCCCCTTTAGTGGTGATTCCATCTTCATTCGTTTCAGATCCTAATGGATTCCAATTAACGCATTTCACTCCTAACACATTGCTGAGCCTCAACGTTACTTCTGGATAACCATTATTAGGACCACCGATCACTTGATATGAACTTCCCTCAACAATCAACCGCTCAACCCTTGATCGATCATGAACTAAATAACAAGAAGTGAGTAAACCGCCCTTCGTTGGAATATAATTGATCAAATTTGTTGAATCGGTATGGGCTAACACCTGAATGTTTTTATGAAAAATGAGTTGATATCCCAAATAATCTTC
Organism: Bdellovibrionales bacterium; assembly: GCA_947372355.1. Lineage (GTDB taxonomy): Bacteria > Bdellovibrionota > UBA1018 > UBA1018 > CAIMNF01 > CAIMNF01. The sequence continues at coordinate 21,544 of CANBTI010000038.1, forward strand.
GGGATCAGCAATCGCTGGATGAGCGAAAAGAATACAAATAAACACAAATAGATATTTCATGGGATTAGAAATAGCTTGATCTAATTGTTAAGTATAATATATATTATTTATTTTAACATCAGCATTACTTATGAATATATCCTACCTAAAACATTTTTATGAAGTCGTTAAATTTGGTGGTTTTGCAAAAGCTGCAAAAGAATTAAATACGAGCCAACCTAATTTGTCTCGTTCAGTAAAGCTTCTTGAAAGCGAACTGGGTGTAACACTGATGCTTAGAAATAAATCTGGCATCACACTTTCGGAGCAGGGAAAGTTTCTTTATACTGGAGCACAAGAAGTATTCGAGAATTTGATTGATTTAGAAGGATCAATGAAAAATCAAGAGATCGCTAAAGCACTGAGGATTGCTGCATCTGAAAATTTATGCATTCATATTTTACCTAAAGTAATTCGTACACTGATGAATCAATCCATCTATAAAAACATAGATCTCTTTTCTGGAACAGCTGAGCAAATCGAAGAGCGAATCATCAATCTTCAGGCAGATTTTGGATTGTTTTATCACTCGCCAAAACATAATACCTTGAAACAACAAGTGATTGCGGAAGTAGAATTTGTACTTATTTTTCCAAAAGATAAATCTCGAACAGAAATCGATTCACTCCCCTACATTGGATCTAGAATGAGTGATTATTCCAAGCCATATTTTGCACTGAAAGCTCTTCAAATGAATGGCATTAAGCCTGGAAAAGTAATTGAAACAAACAGCCAAGAAGCTCAATTAAGAATGACCATCGACGGATTAGGATACACCGTGGTTCCTAAGTTTATGCTAAAAAATCACGCAAAAGAAGTTACTTTGGATAGAAAATTTGAAGCTAAAGCTAAACTATTTTATGTATCTCGAAAAGAAGCGAACCCAAAAATTCTCGATTTAATTAAAGCCAACCTTCAAAATAAATAATGATCCTTTAAGTGATGATGATTAAATACTAACGAGCCACACCCGAGGCCTTATCCTCAAAAAATGTTTCCTGTTTACTGTTTAACCCTGATCCTGAATCACGTGAAAGTTCTGCTACGATAGAAGCATTTCTGCAATTATCACGAACTCTTTGAAGTAGTTTTGCCTCTACTTTAGTTAAAGAAGTCTTTCTAGTTTCTTTTAAATATGAATTGGTAATGTATTTAATCATGGCATCATTTCGCTCTGAAGTATTACCATATTGACCATCGGCATCGGAGGATTCTCTAGCAAAGCTAAAACACTGCTTTCCAGAGATTGCAACCTGATCACTTGATTTTTCTTTTGGATCAAAAAACACGATTCTATCGATTGAACAATGTTGTGTCGTATTTAAGAAAATTAAAAAATCCTTATTTTTGTTGTCATAAACGTGCTCAATTGAAATATGACTACCTTTTGTACCATCCACATTTAAGCTACCTCTTCCCGCTTTAGAAGTAGTACTCACACTAAATTTTTTATTATTATCTCTCAGTGCAACTTGAACCGCTTGCTTTGCTCCAAAGAGCTCTGAAATCTTTTGAATTTCACTCTTACAGTTCGCATCTGCAAAACTGTTGTTACTTCCAAAAACCAAAACTACCGATAAAATGAAACGGTTCATCATTTAACTAGTATGGCAGAACGACGAAGTGATGAAAATATGCCAAAAAAATGACTTTTAAAAACACGAAGGCCCCAGTCCCGAAAAGATCGGAACTGAGGCCTGTCGAGAACCCCTTAGTACTTCGCCGCTAGATCTTCAGCAATATACCCTACGGCATATGGCACAGAAGATGGTCGGCGTGCAGTGGAATTGTAATCGTGATCAAATCCGAGCTTATGCATCCATTCATGCATCATATTTCCAGCTGTTCCGGCTGGAGTTGCAGAATCATAAAAGTAAGTATTCATAAAAATAGTAGGAACGCTCGGATCGGTGTAACCAATCACGTTTCTTCCGAAATATCCTGAAGTATAAAGTGAAACAAATAGATCCATCGTTTGATTTGCAGGTGTTACTTGTGGTGATTGCTCAGCACCTTGCATGATTTGGTTATAGATCTGTAAGTTCGTTAGCCCATTATTTTGAACATAGGTCTCTTGGCCTTGGTAGGTAAAATGAATCACTTTTTGCTTAAACTCCTCGGAATTTACTGCCTTTTCAAGTGCAGCACGAGATCTTTCTAAATGCTCTAGTTCAGAGGCATTAAAGTTTGAAGATTGTTGAATCACCACTTTCAATCCACCAGTGCCAATATCGGAATTGGGTGGTGAAGGAACATTTGGCGTTGGTGTTGCGGATGGCGGAGTGGATGGAACCGGACTGCCTCCACCGGAACCCGCACTCGATCTTCCACTTCCAAAA
>CANBTI010000039.1 GCA_947372355.1 Bdellovibrionales bacterium
CCATTCCTAAACTTGGAATTTGGCGATCAAAAAGATACCAATCCATGAATAAACTCATGCGTTGTTCAAATTCAGTGTCGTCATCATGCACGGTTCCTGATTGATCAAAAAATTCTTGTTTAGCCTTAAACACCTCAGGATAGAATTCTCCAGTAGTGTAGATTTCCATCAAAGCGCTTAGTTTATTTTGCAGATTCTCGGACATAGTTAAAAGCTACGTAAAAATACTCGCAATTGCAAGAACAGCAGACACAGCTCCCCCGGTCCAAAGTAAATTCATCATTATTCTATTATGCGCGATGCTCCGCGAATCCGAAATGTGTCTGTTAAGACAATTTTACAATTTATTAAACTAATTTAATTTAATATGGGATGGGATCGATTAGGTTGGGGGAGTGGTCTCGCAAAAGTAAGAGCTTTTCCGGGCGATATCCAAAATCGCTGTAAAAGAAGGATATTTGGATCTCCAATTCAGTTCAGGTAGTCTTAAATCCATATACTCTAAAGCAACACTGAGATCCCATGCAGCTTGAGTGAGTCCGTTACTACCAGTCTCAGAGCTGAGCCAGATATGATCGGGGGCATTGGAAAGGAAAGATAATGTGGTTTCCATGGATTCAGCATGATCTTTAAGCCAACGAGGTGAGGGAACTTCGTGAAGTTTTGCTTCTTGAAAATAGAGAACTAAACTTTGCATGATTCCAGCGCACCAAACAGCGTTTTGGCGTGCGTTGATTTTAGAGCGAACATCAGATGGCCAGATTCCACCATGAGTGTCATTCAAATATTCTAAAATATTATTCGAATCAGAAACGGGGCCATGAGAAGTCATCAAGGTTGGAACAAGCCCCAGTGGATTGGCGTTATTCAATTCCAAATTTTCTTGAAACACATCTAAAAATTTTTCTTCATAGGTAACCCCCAAGCGACGAAGTGCCAAACGGATGCGGCGAGCAAAAGGGGAGCGAAGACTAACATATAAAATTGGCTGAAATGGATGCATAGATTGATTTTTATGCTAGCATGAAAACCATGCTCAATCCAAAACGCATTTTGGTCACTAAGTTCCGCGCTATGGGAGACACCATTCTTCTCACTGCGGCACTCAAAGAACTTCATAAAAATTTTCCGTTAGCTCAAATTCACGTTGCTGCAACCGAGCCATGGATTTGGTTACTTGAGGGTTTTCCAGGAGTGACAAAACTTTGGCCCATCACTTGGCATCACGATCGTGCTGCGCGAACCAAAGCAGCCACTCGACTCGCTTTTCAATTAAGAAAAGAAAAATACGATCTTGTTTGCGGATTTCACTCCTCCCCAGCTGCAGCCATGGTTGCGCTATCAACGGGTGCAAACATTCGTGCAATTCACTTTCATAGTTTCAAAGCTAAAAACATGTATTCAACCGTGATCATTCCTGGAAAAGGAATGATGAAGCCCGTGATTGAGCGAGATTTAGATACTATTCGAGGTTTGGGTTTAGAGGTGCCTGAAGGTTCCATGCCAAAAATATTTTTAAAGGATGAAGAAAGATCATTCGCCAACGAAGAATTCAAGGCATGGGGATTTAAAAACCCTGTCTTGGGTATTGCACTAGGCGCTTCACGTCCCACTAAAATTTGGCCACTTCATCGGTATGCAGAAGTAGCGCATCAATGGGTGAATGAAACTAAGGGTGGAGTTTTGGTGATTGCTGGCCCAGGAGAAGAAGCCTTGGTGGAGGAATTTTACAAAGCAATTCCACTAGATTCGGAAATCAGAAAATCGATTCAAGTGATGCCACCTGCAAATGTAAGAACGCTTGCGGCAAGAATTTCACAATTAAATGTTTTGGTGGGGAATGATTCGGGTCCACGCCATTTGGCAACTGCGCTTGATGTACCAACGGTTACGGTTTTTGGTCCAGAACATCCACTGGAATGGCATCCTTATCCACAAAATATGCATCCACGTTTATTTTTGGAGCCCTTAGCTTGCAGAAATAATTCAGAGCCTGGCTCTCCCCCTTGGTGTGGATTAAGAGAGTGTATTGTAGAAGCTCATCAGTGCATGAATAAAATAGGTTCAGAACAAGTGAATCAAGAAATACTTCGCGTATATAGGGAATATGGAAAAAATATCGGGATTTAGCCTCGTTCGTAACGGTGTTAAATTTGATTATCCGTTTTTAGAGTCTTGGCGATCACTGCTTCCCGTAGTGGATGAGTTAGTATTAAATATTGGCATCAGTGAAGACAACACACTGGAAGTAGCAAAAAAGTTTGCTGAAGAAGAGGGTGCAGGAAAAGTTAAAATTTTCGAATCCGAATGGCCTCTTCACATTCCGGAAAAGAAGAAATCTGGATTAATTCTCTCTGAACAAACGAATCTGGCACTGGATCAATGTAATTATGATTGGTGTTTTTATATTCAAGCCGATGAAGTGATTCACGAAGCGGATTATTCTTTGATTCGTGATTCTGTTCAACAGGCACAAGATAAAAAGTTAGACGCAGTTGTTTTTAGTTACGCGCATTTTTATGGATCCTTCAATGTGATCCAAGAAACTAGATCAGCTTATCGCCGTGAAATGCGAATCATTAGAAAATCATCCGGTGCGAGAAGTGTGGGAGATGCCCAAAGTTTTCTAAAAAATGGAAATGAAAAGCTCGATGCAATTTTGACGAAAGCAAGAATCTTTCATTATGGGTGGGTGCGTACTCCTGAAGCAATGAAAGTTAAAACTGAATTTATGGATCAGCTTTATCACGGGAATGATGTTCAAAAATCTGACAATCACGTTTATAAGCGTTTTTGGGGTTTACACCAGTATTTTGGGACTCATCCGCAATCCATGAAAACTAGAATTCAAACGAAAGGCTGGAATTGGGATTTGAAAAATTCACCTTATGTTTTTTCTGCTTCAGACCTGAAAAAAGCTGTTTTAGACTTATATGAAAGCATTACGGGGTATCGATTGTTTGAGTTTAAAAATTATCGGTTAAGAAAGTGATGAAAAGAGAGAGCATGAAGCCACTCAAGATTTTAATTTTAGATAATAATCGCGAAGAGCAATCTTTCGGGAGTAAGAACTTAGTCAATTGGTCGATCAAAACGGCTCCTACTGGATCCGTAGTTTTAGTTCGACGTTCACCCGATCAAGATTTACCTCCACATGATTTAGATGTAGATGCGGTGGTGATTTCAGGATCGATCACCTCTTGTATGGAATTCAATGAGCCTTGGGTAAAGCCCTACGATCAGTTTGTTACTGAACACATAAAAAAAGGTACACCCATTTTGGGTGTTTGCTACGGTCACCAAACCATTGCTCGATGTTTATCGCGTATGCATGGGGAAGAGCCAAAACTACGAACTGCGGTAGATGCTGAGTTGGGATGGCAAGAAGTTAGGATCACAGAAGAAAGTCAGTTGTTTGAAGGCTTAAATAATAACTTTATTACCTATGAATCCCATTATGAAGAAGTGTATGAGATCCCTCCGGGAGTAAAAAAACTCGCTGAAACGGATCGTTGTAATCTTCAAGCATTTCAAATCGAGAACAAACCCATTTTTGGAGTGCAATTCCATCCTGAGTATACGGTGGAAGAAGCAGAAAAATCATTAGCTTCTAAAATTAAAAAAGGCGTGAGATCAGATTGGATTTTGAACGCAGGTAAGGGCGAAAAGCTCTACGATGAAAACGTAGGAAAGGTTATTTTTGGAAACTTCTTCAGAATTGCAAGCGGTCAGTAATAAAGAACGAATCAAATTAATTTTAAAGTTTGCCCTTGTTGGGGTTGTCTTTTGGTTTCTATTTAAAAAGGGACTCGTCACCGCTGAAAGTTTTCATCAGTTGATTGCATCACCGCTTACGATAGCGGTGATGGTGTCGCTCATGATTTTTAATACCATTTTAGGAACGTTGAGATGGCGTGGTTTGCTGGATGCAAAGGGTGCGCACTTATCGTTCAAAAGAGTATTTGAATTAAATATGATTGGTAACTTTTTCAACATTGCACTTCCAGGTGCAGTGAGTGGAGATTTTGTGAAGGCCATGTTTGTTTCAAAACAGTTTCCCGAAAGAAAAGCGGCAGTATTTGGAAGTATGTTACTGGATCGTTTTTTGGGCATGTCGGCGATGGTTTTTGTTGCGGCATTTTCTGCGTTGGTGAGTCGCTTTATCAATTGGGGAGGTTCCCTCCCTTCTGTTTTGTTGATTTCCATTGGTAGTATTGGAATTGGTATATTTTTATTTTTAATCTATATGTTTCTTTCGCATAAAAAAGATCCCTTGTTTGATCTGATTCAGTTCATCACGAAACGCCACACTCGTTTACAGATCATTGATAAACTCTACTTGGGTGTAATGGATTACCGATCTCGTCCAAGAGCCGTAATTCTTGCAGTTTCTCAATCAATTTTAATTCATGTACTTTTGGTCTTAATCGCATTTTCGATCAGTGAGGCTGTATCCACTACACCCATTTCTTTAGTGGCTTTGGCGGTAATCGTTCCAATTGGAATGCTCGCTACCACCATCCCATTGTTACCGGCAGGTGTGGGAACGGGTCACGCTGCTTTTTTTGCACTCTTTAAGTTGGTGGGTTCGAATCAAGGCGCTGAAATTTTCAGTTTGATTGTGATGATGCAAATTATTGTAGGAACAATTGGTGGAGTTATATATCTTCGCACCACCGCAAGAGATGCCTTGAAAGTGGTATAGCAACTGCAATGAGCCATGGATGAAATTTCCATTTATTCTTCGCTCCGATCAACTCGCGGCTCTTCATCAATTACGAACAAATGATCATTTAATCTATATTGCAGCCACAGGAAGTGGAAAAAGCATATTATTTCAAAAGTTTATTTTTGATCATCCTAAAACCCGCGCTGTTTTAATTTCGCCATTGAATGCACTTTCAAGGCAGCAATCAGAACGTTTTCAGTTTTTAGGAATCAAAACATTTGATCAAGTTTTCCCAAGTTCTGATGATTACGGGGTTTGGATTTTAAGTCCTGAAAAATTAAATGAAAAAGTATTGAATCAAATGAATCATTGGAAGCCCAGTTTTTTAATTGTGGACGAGGCCCACTGTATTTGGGAATGGGGGGAGCGTTTTAGACCTGCATACCGAAGAATTTTAGAATTGATCAAACTTCCCTTCATTCAGAAAACTCTTTGGTGTTCTGCGACCCTCACCAAGCGGTCACAAAATAGTTTAGTCAACCAGCTAAGTTCGCTCAAACACAATAAGATTAATATCTTGGGAAGTTTTAGTTTGCCCAATCAATTAGAGTTGAGAGTCGAAAAGATTTCTCCGGAAGTTAGGTTAAATTGGCTGCGAAACATGCTTGGACTGTACGCAGATCAAAGTGGAATGGTTTTTTGCAACACTCGTTCAGCTGCAGTTTTATTACAAAAGTATTTACAAAACTGGGGAATAAAATCTTTTTTTTATCACGCTGGATTATCGATAGAAGAAAAGTTGAATTTAGAAAAACAATTGCGCTTGCAAAAAGATTCATCCATTCCAGTGGTGGTGGTTGCAACTTCGGCATTTGGAATGGGAATGGATTATTCTTTTTTTAAATTTTGTATTTTGTTTGAACCGCCATTTTCTATTTTATCCTTAGTTCAGGCGATTGGAAGGGTGGGGCGAGGCTCAACTCAATCGGTGAATCAAAAATCACGAGCTCACATTCTTTGGCATCCTGTAGATTTTTCTAAGAATCGTTCATGGGTAAACCAGCAAGAAGTGCATCAATGGTGCACCTCTCTTCAAAATCCATTGATTGAACTTGAAAATTACTTTAATGGCGAGTCCCTTTCAGGCACAATGAAGAAAGATGAGTATCCCTTTTACGATTCCTACCGAACCACAAGCCTTGATTGATCTTGCTAGAAATGGAAATCGAGCAGCATTGGCTCGTTTGATTTCAAAAATTGAACACCGAAATCAAGATACCGAAAAACTAGTAGAACTTTTATATCCCCTCACTGGAAACGCTCAAATATGGGGAATAACGGGGCCTCCTGGCGCAGGGAAATCTACCACGGTTGATCGTTTACTTACCCATTTGCGCGCAAAGGGAAAAAAAGTAGCGGTAGTAGCTGTTGATCCCTCCAGTCCTTTTTCGGGGGGTGCTATTTTGGGGGATCGCATTCGTATGCAACAGCATTCGGGAGATTCTGGTGTTTATATTCGGAGTCTGGGAACCCATGGTCGCCATGGCGGACTTTCTCACTCCACAAAAGAAGTGGTGCTTGCATTAGATGCGGCGAAGTTTGATATTATTTTGGTTGAAACCGCAGGAGTGGGGCAAACTGAACTCGACATTTTAAAACTAGCACATACAGTAATGGTGATTTTAGTGCCTGAAAGTGGCGATTCCATTCAAATGATGAAGGCCGGCTTAATGGAAATTGCGGATGTGTTTGTGCTCAATAAGGCCGATCGTCCTGAAGCGGATAAATTAATGAGAGAGCTCACGATGATGGTTGGTTTGGGAGCTCATGATGAAAATTCCTGGATGATTCCCGTTTGTAGAGCAGAGGCTAATCGGGATATTGGAATTTTAGAAATGTTAGTTGAAGTGGAGAATCATCAACAATATTTAAAAAAATCAGGAAAACTCGAGAAAAAAACTAAGGAATTCCTAAAAGAAGAGATGGTAGATATTCTTACGGCAGAACTGAGGAGTTCTTTGGATAGCATTTTGAAAACCGATGGTGGTAGAGAGTTGCTTGAAAAACTGTACTTAAAGGAAGTTGCCCCCTATCAAGCGGCCAAACTATTGATGGGAAATTCATAAAAAGCCGTTTTTTCTTGAAAACACGCAGCGTTACAGCTTTTCGTATTGACAAAAGCGTACTAAATTGGAAATGATTCAGTCTTAAATCAAGAGAGTCCAAGGCGAAAGTCTTGTCATCTAGGAATTTGGGCTGGATTAGCTCAGTTGGTAGAGCAGCTGTTTTGTAAACAGCAGGTCATCGGTTCAAATCCGGTCTCCAGCTCCATTTTTTCTAAGTGATCTCAAAATTTGAGGCGAGGTTCCGGAGCGGTCAAACGGGCCAGACTGTAAATCTGGTGGCGTCAGCCTTCGAAGGTTCGATTCCTTCCCTCGCCACCATTTTCTAAATGTGCGGAAGTAGCTCAATTGGCTAGAGTATCAGCCTTCCAAGCTGAGGGTTGCGGGTTCGAGACCCGTCTTCCGCTCCATTTAGAAAACCGATCGTTAGCCCATCGCACGATGCTGATGTAGCTCAGTGGTAGAGTACTCCCTTGGTAAGGGAGAGGTCGTGGGTTCAATCCCCATCATCAGCTCCACTTAGTAGGGTGATTTTTAGTCATCCTGGCGGGTGAATTTCGGTCGTTGAAAAAAAACACTGGAGTTTATTGTGGTTTTTTTGGTATGACTTTTTGAAACCAAAAAAAATAGTAGAATATTCTTTGTAATTGGTAATGAAATTGAAAGGTAAAGAGGCATATGTCTAAGGAAAAATTTGATCGTTCGAAACCCCACTGTAACATCGGAACCATTGGCCACGTCGATCACGGTAAAACTACTCTCACTGCTGCTATCACTAAAGTGTTAGCTAAAACTGGTAAAGCTAAAGCGATGAACTATGAGAACATCGATAAGTCACCTGAAGAAAAAGCACGTGGTATTACAATTAACACTACTCACGTTGAGTATGAAACAGACAAACGTCACTACGCTCACGTAGATTGTCCAGGCCATGCCGATTATGTGAAGAACATGATCACTGGTGCTGCTCAAATGGACGGAGCAATTCTAGTTTGTTCTGCAGCTGACGGCCCTATGCCACAAACTCGTGAACACATCCTTCTTGCTCGCCAAGTAGGTGTTCCAGCGATCGTTGTATTTTTGAATAAATGCGACATGGTTGATGATCTTGAATTAGTAGATCTAGTTGAAATGGAGCTTCGTGAGCTTCTTTCTAAATATAATTTCCCTGGTGATACAATTCCATTCATCCGTGGTTCTGCATTGAAAGCTGGAGAAGGCGATCAAGGCGAATTCGGAGAATCTTCAATTCTTAAATTGATGGATGCTTGTGATACAGCTATTCCACAACCAGCACGCGATAAAGATAAACCATTTTTGATGCCAGTAGAGGATGTATTCTCTATCTCTGGTCGCGGTACGGTTGTTACTGGCCGTATTGAACGTGGTATCGTGAAGGTGAATGATGAAATTGAAATCATCGGTATTCGCCCAACAACTAAAACTGTTGTAACTGGTATTGAGATGTTTCGTAAACTTCTTGATTCAGGTGAAGCGGGAGATAACGTTGGTGCTCTTCTTCGTGGTACTAAAAAAGAAGATATTGAACGTGGACAAGTTCTAGCTAAACCAGGTTCTGTAACTCCACATAAAAAATTCAAAGGTGCAGCGTATATTCTTACTAAAGAAGAAGGCGGACGTCATACTCCATTCTTCAAAGGATATCGTCCTCAGTTTTACTTCCGTACAACTGACGTGACCGGTGTTGTAACTCTTCCAGAAAATGTGGAAATGGTTATGCCTGGCGATAATATTTCTATGGAAGTTGAATTGATTACTCCTATTGCAATGGAAAAAGATTTACGTTTCGCGATTCGCGAAGGTGGCCGTACAGTAGGTGCGGGCGTTGTTTCTGAAATCGTAGAATAATTTTAAAAAATTGGGGCGATTTCGAGATTCGAAATCGCCCTCGTTTTAATTACAGCTCTAAATTAATGGGGTTGTAACTGGAGGCCGATAGCTCCAATGGTAGAGCAGCGGATTCCAAATCCGCTTGTTGTAGGTTCGAGTCCTACTCGGCCTGCCATAATTTTTGAACCCTCACGGGAATTGTCTCTAGGAACGATAGAACGATATGGAAAATCAAAGACAAAAATGGGTTAACTTAGTGTTTACTGCTGTTTCTATTTTAGTAGCAGCAATCGCATTTGTTGGTCTTTCGAAAATTAGTGCGGTTTACAATTTTGAGTCCTCTTTCAAACAAATTGATCTTACCATTCGTTTTGGTTCAATTGGTTTGGGAGTAATTACTGGTTTAGTTCTTTATTTGAATCAACAATCTAATGCTTTCATGAATGAAGTGGTGTTGGAAATGTCGAGAGTAACTTGGCCTACGCAAAAAGACACAACGAACGCTACTATTTGGGTGGTTTTGTTTGTTTTAATTGCGGGCGCGATACTTGGAGCTTTTGATTCTCTTTGGGCTTGGATCATGAAATCGATCCTCTGATTTGAATTGAACCGGATGGTTTATAGGTGAGTTTTTATGGAAAACGTTGAAAATATTGTAGCACCAGAATTAGCTTGGTATGTAGTTCACACCTATTCAGGGTTTGAACATAAGGTTAAGCTATCTCTTGAAGAGCGTGTAAAATCGCTTAAAAAAGAGGAGTTTTTTGGTGAAGTTGTTGTGCCAGAAGAAAATGTAGTTGAGTTAGTGAAAGGCCAAAAGCGCACTACTAAACGTCGTTTTTTTCCTGGTTATATTTTAGTTAAATTAATTTTAACTGACGAAATGTGGCACCTTGTAAAAAATACTCCAAAGGTGACAGGTTTCGTAGGAGATAAGCTTAAGCCGGTACCGGTTCCTGAGTCTGAAATCCTAAAAATGACAAATAGAATTGTTGAAGGACAAGCTAAACCACGTCCAAAAGTATCCTTTACAGAGGGTGAAAGTGTGAAAGTGGTTGATGGTCCTTTCTCTAACTTCAATGGAACGGTAGAAGAAGTAAATCAGGATAAAGGCAAGGTTAAGGTATTGGTTAGCATCTTCGGACGCTCCACTCCTGTGGAACTAGATTTTATTCAGGTTGAAAAAATTTAAAAATATTGGTACAGAAATTGTTCACCAAGTTGTGAATAGAGGCATTTATGGCAAAAAAAGTTACAGGACAGATTAAATTACAAATTCCAGGCGGCGCAGCAAATCCAGCTCCACCGGTAGGACCAGCGCTCGGACAACGTGGTGTGAACATCATGGAGTTCTGTAAAGCGTTTAATGCGAAAACGGCAGAACAAAAAGGGATGATTATTCCGGTAATCATCACTGTTTACTCTGATCGTTCATTCACATTTATTACCAAAACTCCTCCTGCAGCAGTTCTTATTTTGAAAGCTGCTAAGGTTGAAAAAGGTTCTGGAACTCCAAACACTAAAAAAGTTGGATCAATTTCTAAAAAGCAAATTGAAGAAATTGCAAAATTGAAAATGCCTGATTTGAATGCTGGTAGCATTGAATCTGCTATGCGTTCAATTGAAGGTACTGCAAAAAGTTGTGGATTAACGATTCAAGGATAATTAATCCCTGAGTTAAAATTAACTCTTCGGAGTTAAATAAATTGGGAGCTACTGGATTTATTCTGGGGCGTTTGAACCAAGGAGAAAATATGGCTAAGAAAAAAGAAGGAGCTGAAAACAGCTCTAAAGCAACTCATACTAAAGATGCAATTGCAAAAAAACACGGTAAAAAATATTCTGTAGCTTTTGCACAAGTAGGCGCTGAAAAAACATACACAACTCTTGAAGCTTTCGATTTGATCTGCAAAATTGCAGGTGCAAAATTTGATGAAACTGTTGATGCTGCATTCGTGCTAGGTGTTGATACAAAACAAGGTGATCAACAAGTTCGTGGTGCGGTTGTTCTTCCTCACGGAACAGGTAAAACTTTAAAAATTGCTGTAGTTGCAAAAGGCGATAAAGCTAAAGAAGCAGAAGCAGCTGGAGCGGATATCGTTGGATCTGATGATTTAATCACACGCATTCAAGGTGGTTTTCTAGATTTTGATGTTTTGATCGCAACACCAGATATGATGGTTGCAATTTCTAAGGTAGGTAAAATTCTAGGACCTCGCAATTTAATGCCAAATCCAAAATTAGGAACCGTTTCTCTCGATGTTGCTAAAGCAATTAATGAGCAGAAAAAAGGTAAAGTAGAATACCGCGCTGAAAAAGCAGGTATTGTTCACGTAAAAATTGGTAAAAAATCTTTCGGTGCACAAAAATTAAAAGAAAATTTCTTAGCAGTTTCTGGAGCAGTGATGCGTGCGAAGCCACCTACAAGTAAAGGTGTTTACATGAAGGGTATTACGGTTTCTGCAACAATGAGTCCGGGTGTTCGCTTAGATATCGCGGATGCTACAGCGGGTTCTGGAAATTAGTTTAAATTTATAAAGTTAGCCCGAGCGGGTTAAGGAGAAATTATGGATCGTTCAAATAAAGAAGCTTTAGCTACAGAATTAAAAGAAAAGTTTTCTAAAGCAAAAGTAATCATGTTTGCAGATTACAAGGGTTTAAAATCGATGGAAGCAGATGAGCTTCGTCGTGCTCTTCGTTCTCAACAAACGGAAGTAAAAGTATTAAAAAATAACATTGGGCGCTTAATCAGCAAAGATGGCGCTCTTGGTGAAGATGCAAAAAAAATATTGGATGGAACAGTTGGTCCAACAATGATTGCATTTGCATACGGCGATCCTGCTGCATCTGCAAAAGTACTCAGTACTTTTGCAAAAGGGCACGAAGCATTAAAAATTAAGGATAGTCTTTTGGACGGGAAGCTTCTTCCCTCGGCTCAAGTAATTGAGTTGGGTGATCTCCCATCAAGAGAAATTCTTTTGGCGAAACTACTTTCTGTATTCAACGGCCCTATTGCAGCATTCGTAAGAGTGCTTGATGCGGTTGAGAAGAAAAAAGGCGGAGGCACTGAAACTGCTGCTGCCCCTGAAAGTGTTCAATAGTAATTAAAGAACCTAATGGTTCAGAAAAAATAAAAAGGAAGAGGATAAAGTAATGTCATCTGTATCAAAAGAACAAGTAGTATCATTTATCGAAAACATGTCTGTGCTAGATCTTTCTAAGCTTGTAAAAGAGCTTGAAGAAAAATTTGGTGTATCTGCAGCAGCTCCAGTAGCAGCAGCAGGTGCAGCAACTGGCGGCGCAGCAGCAGAAGCACAAACTGAATTTACAGTTATGTTAACTGCAGCTGGAGATCAAAAAATTAACGTGATTAAAGAAGTTCGTGCAATCACTGGTCTTGGCTTAAAAGAAGCAAAAGATCTAGTTGAAGGCGCTCCAAAAGCTGTAAAAGAAGGCATTGCTAAAAAAGATGCTGAAGAGATGAAAAAGAAGCTCGAAGCTGCTGGCGCAAAAGTAGAAATCAAATAATTACACATGGGGTCAAACTGACTCCATTCTTCTTCCGGAATAGACACGAATCACTAAGAAGCTTGATTCGTGTCTATTCTATTGTTTTTTTATTCAAACGATGTAAAGTCATCGAACTCGGAGAGTTCGCACTAGTTCTTTAGCCAGTTCATAATATGGCCCACCATATTCAAAGCAAGATGCTTACGAATGTGTAGAGTTTGATTCTTCAAACTTCTGAGTGGGCGAAGTCACAGTCTGGCAAGACAATAAATATAACCCTAGCGGGTTAATCAATTCATTTTGTTTTAGGCTAAAGGAGAATACATGATCGCACCATTTACTGAAGGGCAGCGGGTTAGACGAGAGTTTTCTAAAATTAAAACTCCAATTGAAATTCCAAACTTAATTGAACTTCAGAGGCGATCATACGATAAATTCCTCCAAGCAGATGTTCCAGCTGATAAAAGAGCTAACATTGGTTTGCAAGCAGTGTTCAAATCGATCTTCCCTATTGAAGATTTTGATAAAACAGCTGCACTAGAATTCGAAAATTACACATTAGAAGCTCCTAAGTATGACGTTCAAGAATGTCGTCAACGTGGGATGACATATGCCGCTCCATTAAAAATCACTGTTCGTTTAGTGGTGTTTGATGTTGAAGAAGAAACAGGCAATCGCAATATTCGCGATATTAAAGAACAAGAAGTTTACATGGGTGAAATTCCTCTCATGACTGATTCTGGATCTTTTATCGTTAACGGAACTGAACGCGTAATCGTGAGTCAGTTGCACCGTTCACCAGGTGTTATTTTTACCCACGATCAAGGTAAATCCCATTCTTCTGGTAAAATCCTTTACTCAGCACGCGTGATTCCTCATCGCGGTTCTTGGCTTGATTTTGAATTCGATCATAAGGATCTTCTTTATGCTCGTATCGATCGTAAGCGTAAGTTGCCAGCAACTTCATTGCTTAAAGCTTTAGAGATGACTGTTCCTGAAATTTTGAATTTCTTCTACAAAATTGAAAAAATTCAAATTGAAGGTGAAGGTAAAGCTTCTAAATTTTTCAAAGTGGTAGATCTTGATATTCTTGCGGGCCAACGTGCTGAAGAAGATATTCTTGATCCTAAAACTAAAGAAGTGATTGTTAAGAAGAATCGTAAATTCACAAAAGCTGTTTTGAAAAAAGTTGAAGAAGCTGGAATCAAACGCCTTGAAGTTGCTCTCGAAGCTGTTGTTGGTCGTGTGATCTCTGAAGATCTAATCGATAATAAAACAGGTGAAGTTCTATTCGAAGCAAATGAAGAAATCACTGAAACAAAATTAAAAGATCTTTTCACTCGTAAAATTAAAGAAGTGAAAGTGATCTATACAGACAACCTCACTTACGGATCTTTCGTTCGTGACACTTTGGCTGTGGATAAGATCAATACCCCAGAGGAAGCGCTCTTAGATATCTACAAGAGAATGCGTCCGGGTGATCCTCCCACTTTAGATGCTGCAAAAGCATTGTTTGAAAATTTATTCTTCAATCCAGATCGCTATGATTTATCATTAGTGGGTCGTTTGAAATTGAACTACAAATTCCCAGAGAACAAAGCTAGCAAAGAATCTACTACGCTCACTAAAGAAGATATTTTGAGCACTCTTTTCTACCTTTGCGAATTGAACAACGGCCGTGGAACGATCGATGATATCGATCACCTTGGTAATCGTCGTGTTCGTGCCGTAGGTGAGTTGGTTGAAAATCAATTCCGTATCGGTCTCGTTCGTATGGAGCGTGCAGTGAAAGAGCGCATGAGCATTCAAGAAATTGAAACTCTTATGCCTCATGATCTCATTAACCAAAAACCAGTTTCTGCAGTAGTGAAAGAGTTTTTTGGTTCAAGCCAATTATCTCAATTCATGGATCAAACGAACCCGCTTTCAGAAGTGACACACAAACGTCGTCTTTCTGCCCTCGGGCCCGGTGGTTTAACTCGTGATCGTGCGGGCTTCGAAGTTCGCGACGTTCATAATACCCATTACGGTCGTATTTGTCCGATTGAAACGCCAGAAGGACCAAACATTGGTTTGATTGCGTCTCTCTCTACTTTTGCTCGCGTGAATGAGTTTGGTTTCATTGAAACTCCTTATCGCGTGATTAAAGAAAGAAAAGTAACAGACGAAATTCAATTCTTCACCGCAACTGAAGAAGAGAACAAGGTTATTGCGCAAGCAAATGCTGATGCTTTGAATAAGAAGAAATTCGAAGGTGAAACAGCCCCTGCACGTCGTAAGGGTGAGTTCGCACTCGTAAATCCAGATGATCTAGAATTAATGGATGTTTCTTCAAATCAATTAGTATCGATCGCTGCTTCATTGATTCCATTCTTGGAACATGATGATGCCAATCGTGCATTGATGGGTTCAAACATGCAACGTCAAGCGGTACCTCTTCTTCGTTCTAAAGCTCCGATGATCGGAACTGGGATCGAAAGAATTGTTGCTCGCGACTCTGGTCACTTGATTGCGGCTAAACACGAAGGTGAAGTCATCTTGGTGGATGGTGGTAAAATCGTTGTTCGTCGTTCTGATGAATTGATGGACGATGAATCTGGTGTAGATATTTATAATCTTACAAAATACATGCGCTCCAATCAAAACACATGCGTGAATCAACGTGTGGTGGTTCGTGTTGGTGATAAAGTAACTGTAGGTGATGTTCTTGCCGATGGTCCTTCTACGGATGCCGGCGAGTTAGCTCTCGGACAAAACATGCTCGTGGCATTCATGCCATGGGGTGGATATAACTACGAGGATTCTATCCTTATTTCTGAACGTATTATCAAAGACGACGTTTTCACTTCAATTCATATTGAAGAATACGAATGCGTTGCTCGTGATACTAAACTTGGAAAAGAAGAGATCACTCGCGATATTCCAAATGTTGGAGAAGAAGCTCTAAAAGATATCGATGAAAGTGGTATTATCCGCATCGGTGCTGAAGTAAAACCAGGAGATATTCTCGTGGGTAAAGTTACTCCAAAAGGCGAAACTCAACTTTCGCCAGAAGAGAAATTATTACGCGCAATCTTCGGTGAAAAAGCAGGCGATGTTCGCGATTCTTCACTTCGTGCATCTTCAGGTGTTTACGGAACCATCATTAGTGCTCAAATCTTCGCTCGCGAAGGTACTGAGTTAGATGAGCGTTCTAAACAAATTCTAGAAGAAGCAATTGCTAAAATCCGTCGTGATGAAAAAATCGAAATTGATGCTATTAAACGCACGATCTATGATCGCGTTGCAAAAGCATTAAACGGTGCTCTCACTACTGGAAAACTTCTTTCTGAAGATGGTTCTGAAGAATTACTTTCTAAAGGTCAAAAATTGGATCTGGCTACAATCGATAAAGTTCCATTCGAACTTCTTGGTTTCATCCCAGTGAAAAGTGATCTTGAGCAAGAAATCACTAACTTGGTAAAGAATTCTAAAAATCGTATCGAGTCAGTTCGTTTCGTATTCAAAGAAAAAGTAGAAAAATTAAAACGTGGGGATGAGCTTGCTCCAGGCGTGATTAAAATGGTGAAAGTCCAAATCGCGATTAAGAGGAAGCTACAGGTTGGCGATAAAATGGCCGGCCGTCACGGAAACAAAGGGGTTATTTCTCGTATCATGCCTATGGAAGACATGCCGTTTACAGCGGATGGTCGTCCGGTAGATTTGGTATTGAATCCTCTCGGCGTTCCTTCACGTATGAATATTGGACAGCTTCTAGAGGTAACTCTAGGTTGGGCTGCTAAAGGTCTTGGTGATAAAATCACTGATTATCTTGAGCAATACAAATCTGAAAATATTCGTAAACTCTTAAAAGAGATTTATCCAGATAAAGCGGTTCACGATTATCTTGCTAAAGCTTCAGATGAAGAAGTGATCAAAATGGCTCGTCATCTTAAAGATGGCGTTCACTTTGCTTCACCAGTATTTGATGGCGCAGCTGAAATCGATATCGAAAAAATGTTGAAACTTGCGGATCTTCCATCTCAAGGTAAAACCACACTTTACGATGGCGTAAGCGGCGAACCATTTGCCGAAGAAGTTACCGTGGGTGTGATGTACATCTTGAAACTTCATCACTTGGTTGAAGAGAAGATTCATGCTCGAAGCATCGGACCATACAGCTTAGTGACTCAACAGCCACTCGGCGGTAAGGCTCAATTCGGTGGTCAGCGTCTCGGAGAGATGGAAGTTTGGGCACTTGAAGCATATGGCGCAGCTTATGCGCTTCAAGAGTTCCTCACTGTTAAATCTGATGATGTAACTGGTCGTAACCGTATGTATGAAGCGATTGTGAAAGGTGAACAGCTCTTAGAGCCAGGCCTTCCAGAATCATTTAACGTATTGGTGAAAGAGCTCCAATCACTCGCACTCAACGTGGAATTGATTGAAGAAGAAGAAGATAAAGAATTGAAAGCGGATTTGCTTTAATAAAGAAAGATATAGAGGGCAATTAACATGAAAGATTTATTAAACTTTTTTGATAAGCCGAAAGATCCTTTAAGTTTTAAAGGAATCCGTATTTCACTAGCGTCTCCTGAAAAGATTCGCGAGTGGAGTTTCGGGGAAGTAAAAAAACCAGAAACGATTAACTATCGTACGTTCAAACCAGAGCGCGATGGTCTTTTCTGTGCCAAAATTTTTGGACCAGTAAAAGATTACGAATGTGTATGCGGAAAATACAAACGCATGAAGCATCGTGGTGTTGTGTGTGAAAAATGTGGAGTTGAAGTAATTCAATCTAAAGTTCGTCGCGAACGTTTAGGACACATTGAACTTGCATGCCCAGTAGCTCACATCTGGTTCTTGCGTTCACTACCATCTCGTATGGGAGCTCTTCTTGATCTTTCTTTGAAAGATTTAGAAAAAGTTCTTTATTGCGAATCCTACATCATGCTTGATCAAGGTAACTCTGATGTTGAAGTTGGTACTATTCTTCCTGAAGAAAAGTACAACCAACTCATGAAAGATGGAGTTGCATTCACTGGTGGTATGGGTGGAGAAGCGATTCGTGAATTGTTAAAGAAAATCGATATCGATCTTCTTTCTCGTACACTTCGACGTGATCTTAAAGGAACTACTTCTGAAGCTCAAAAAACAAAATTATCTAAACGTTTAACAGTTGTTGAAGCGTTTAAATCAAGCGGCACTAATCGTCCTGAGTGGATGATGATGGATGTGATTCCGGTAATTCCACCTGAACTTCGCCCATTAGTACCACTGGATGGTGGTCGTTTTGCTACTTCTGATCTCAACGATCTTTATCGTCGCGTGATCAATCGTAACAATCGTTTACGTCGCCTTGTTGAGTTAAATGCACCAGACATCATCATTCGAAATGAAAAACGCATGCTTCAAGAAGCAGTGGATGCTCTTTTCGATAACGGTCGTCGTGGTAAAGTTTTCACAGGTCCTAACAAACGTCCTCTCCGTTCCCTTTCTGATATGCTTAAAGGTAAACAAGGTCGTTTCCGTCAAAACTTATTAGGAAAACGTGTAGATTATTCTGGTCGTTCGGTGATCGTAGTTGGTCCTGAACTTCGTTTGCATCAGTGTGGATTGCCAAAAGTAATGGCACTCGAACTTTTCAAACCATTCATTTACAACAAACTCATTGAATACGGATATGTAACTACCATCAAATCTGCAAAGAAAATGGTTGAGTTACAACGCCAAGAAGTTTGGGATATTTTAGAAGAAGTGGTGAAAGAGCATCCGGTAATGTTAAACCGCGCTCCAACTCTCCATCGTCTTGGTATTCAAGCTTTCGAACCATTATTGATCGAAGGTAAAGCGATTCAGCTTCACCCTCTCGTTTGTACTGCGTTCAATGCGGATTTCGACGGTGACCAAATGGCAGTTCACGTTCCACTTTCGATCGAAGCTCAGATCGAAGCGCGTGTACTCATGATGTCTACCAACAACATTCTTTCTCCAGCACACGGAAAACCAATCATCGTACCTTCTCAAGATATCGTTTTGGGTATGTACTACATGACTCGTGAACGTCCGTTCGCTCGTGGCGAAGGCAAAATTTTCTCTAGTCCAACTGAAGTGCGTTTCGCATTTGATTCTGGAGTAGTGGATCTACAAGCAAAAATCAAATGTCGTATTAACGGTAAAGTTGAAGAAACAACCGTAGGTCGTGCATTGGTTTCTGAAATTGTTCCAATTGAAATCGAATTCAAATTCTACAACAAGGTTCTTGGTAAAAAAGAATTAGCCGAGTTGATTGATATTTGTTTCCGTAGAACTGGAAATAAGAAAACCGTGATTCTTGCAGATCAAATTATGCAAACTGGTTTCCGTCAGGCGATGAAAGCAGGGATCTCGATCTCTATTCATGACATGATTATTCCAGCAGAAAAGAAAACTTTGATTGCAGCATCTCATACGCAAGTTCAAGAAATTGAAAACCAATACGTAGAAGGTCTCATCACCGATGGTGAGCGCTACAATAAGGTGATCGATATTTGGGCTCAAACCGGTGAGCAATTAACTGGTGCGATGATGAAAACTATTTCTACTCAAACCTATACAGCCCCTGAAGGTTGGGCAGGTAAAGAGAAGTCAGTAGTTGGACCTGCATTCAACTCAGTATTTATCATGGCCGATTCTGGAGCCCGCGGATCTAGCGCTCAAATTCGTCAGCTCGCAGGTATGCGTGGTTTGATGGCGAAACCAAGTGGTGAGATCATCGAAACTCCGATTATTGCGAATTTCCGTGAAGGTCTTTCAGTTCTCGAGTATTTCGTTTCTACCCATGGTGCTCGTAAGGGTCTCGCGGATACAGCATTGAAAACTGCGAACTCTGGTTACCTCACTCGTCGTCTCGTGGATGTGGCTCAAGATGTGATCATCACTACGCCAGATTGCGGAACTAAAGATGGTATTCAAATGACTCCGTTGATTGAAGGCGGGGAAGTGATCGAAGCATTATCTATCCGAGTTCTTGGTCGTACTATTTTAGAAGATGTACTTGATCCAGTAAGCGGTGATGTTCTTTTTGCTGAAGGACACCTTCTTGATGAAGCGGATGTAAAAGCTGTTGATGATGCCGGTGTAGATCGCGTATTCATCCGTTCAGTTCTTACTTGCCAAGCTCGTCACGGTATCTGTGCTAAATGTTATGGCCGCGATCTAGCTCGTGGACGTATTGTGAACAATGGTGAAGCTACCGGAGTTATTGCCGCTCAATCGATCGGTGAGCCTGGTACTCAGTTAACCATGCGTACCTTCCACATCGGTGGTGCCGCTTCAAGAAGTGCAGAGCAATCTAATCTTCAAGCGAAAACAAAAGGTACTCTTAAGTTCCACAATGTGATCACAGTTAAAAACCGTGAAGGCGCAACCATCGTAATGAGCCGTAATGGTGAAATTACAGTGGTAGATGCAAATGGTCGTGAACGTGAACGTTACTCTATCGTTTACGGTGCAAAACTTCTCATGAAAGAGAACGATGCATGTGATCGTGGTGCAATGATCGCTGAATGGGATCCATATTCTACTCCGATTATTTCTGAGGTTCAGGGTAAAGCTGTATACGAAGATCTTGAAGAAGGTCTTACTATGCAAGAGCAGTTCGATGCTGTTACCGGATTATCTCATAAAGTAATCATCGAATCTAAAACTGATAAACGTCCGAAGGTCCTCATCACTGATACTAACGGAAACGTTGTTCAGGTTGCTGGAACTCAACGTATGGGTCGATACAACTTACCAATGGGTTCAAATTTGATCGTTATGGATAACGATGAAATCATGCCTGGTGATATGATCGCAAAAATCCATCGTGAATCTTCAAAAACTAAAGATATCACCGGGGGTCTTCCACGTGTTGCTGAATTATTCGAAGCACGTAAACCAAAAGATTCTTCTGTGGTTACTGAAGTAGACGGTATCGTTTCATTCGGTAAAGATACAAAAGGTAAACGTAAGGTGGTAGTAACTCCAGAAAACAGCGAAGCGCGCGAATACCTCATCGGTAAAGGTCGCCACTTATCTGTAAATGAAGGTGACTACGTTAAAGCTGGGGATCCATTAGTGGATGGCCCGATCAATCCACAC
Organism: Bdellovibrionales bacterium; assembly: GCA_947372355.1. GTDB lineage: Bacteria > Bdellovibrionota > UBA1018 > UBA1018 > CAIMNF01 > CAIMNF01. Next base: position 20,257 of record CANBTI010000039.1, read on the forward strand.
GATATTTTACGCGTGTTGGGTGATAAAGCTCTTGCGAAATATCTTGTTGATGAAGTTCAAGAAGTTTATCGCCTCCAAGGTGTGAAGATCAATGATAAGCACATCGAAGTAATCGTTCGTCAAATGTTGCGTAAAGTGAAAGTTCTCGATGCTGGGGATACTAAGTTCCTAGCGGGTGAACAAGTTGAGAAATTCAACTACGAAGAAGAAAATGCAAAAGTACTCGCAAATGGTGGCCAACAAGCTGCATGCGAACCACTACTTCTTGGTATCACTAAAGCTTCATTAACAACTGAAAGCTTTATCTCAGCTGCATCTTTCCAAGAAACTACTAAGGTTCTTACTGAAGCTGCAATCGCTGGTAAAGTGGATTACCTCAAAGGCTTAAAAGAGAACGTAATCATGGGACGCTTGGTTCCTGCAGGTACAGGCTTAATGAAGTACCGCAGCTTGCTTGCTGATGTAACCGACACTTCAGTTGATACATCTCCAAGCCAAGACGCAGAAACCGCTTCTTTGAGAACAATGTAATCAAATTTAACATTGGGACGGGTGATTCACTCGTCCCAATTTTTCTTTCTCGATTTTAGTAGATTTTTTGAGGAAGAATCAGTATAAAAAACTACGTCATCAAAAATTTGGTCGCGGGCGATTAGCTCAGTTGGTAGAGCAGGATGTTTACACCGTCAAGGTCGGGAGTTCGAGCCTCTCATCGCCCACCATTTTTTCTTATTTAATTAATCAAAAATAACATCATTTTCCATTAAATTTCATCTCTGATCAATATGCATTGAGTGAATGTAATTGTTCATCTTTTCTTTGTGATACAATGGTCTTATGAGTAATCACCACCACCACGACCCCAAAAAATCAAAATTCGATCTACTTCAAGAAATGCGTAAACCCCATGGAATTGCGATTTTTGCATTAATCATTGGAGCTGCGGGTTGGGCAGTTTGGAACTTCCTCTTGGTTCATTAAGTGATTTAATAATGCACTTGTTAGTGGAATCTCATTGGAGTAATGAGTGGGGATGAAATTAATCACCTTAAGTCTAATGTTGGCTAGCGTAAGTGCATGTGGATCAAATCAAACTGACTCTCAAAATTCAGCATCCAGATTTGTATACGATTATGAATATAATGGATGCAAAACAGGATCCCATTCTTTCAACAATTTAGCTGATTTATGTAGTGGACTTCAAAATAGCGCCCTAAATAATGGATGCGCTTATCCACTAAGAGAAGAAAAATTTAAGGAGTCTTGTCCAGGTACTTTTGTAAGCAAATAAGTAAATTTCTGCTACTCAGCATCCGTAATCGAACCTTTAATTTGTGAAATATACTGAAGTAGTTCTAATGGTTTTGCAAAAGCATGAACGGCTTTACCGGCGGCAATGATTTTAACCGCATCAATATTTTTTTTCTCATGCATGGCTGGCGAATAAACAATATAAACTTCAGGGTGTTTTGGCTGATCTAAAATTGTTTTGAGTAAGATTGGCCAAAATTGAATCGTGAGTTGATCGATATCTAAAATAAATACGAACGAATCTAATACGGAATCCAATAATTCTTTGGTTACTATTTCTTTGTTAAAATCAATGAATTGCAATTGAGCGTGATCGGATAACACTTTATTTTGAAGTTGTTGATCACGAAGATTTTTAGCAAGTACGGTTATTTTTTTATGATGATTGTTTTGATCCAGTTTTTTTAATAACTGATCATTTTCTAATACGAGTGCTCGAAATGCATCACGCATCGAAATCACACCGGCAAGATGCTCTTCCCCTGTATCATCATGGTAGATGATGGGAAGATGACGAATGTTATTTTGTAGCATCACGTGATTTGCTTGATCTAATTCCGAAATAGAAAGTTTGATCAAGTTCCTACTCATGATGGTGCCAATGGCAACATTCCATAAATTATTATCTTTAAAACTAAATACCCATTTTAAAAGATCATGCTCGGTGAAAATGCCTACTGCCTGATGTGGCTTTGAATAGGAAACAATAATGACTGATCCAACCTTGTGATCAATCAGGGTTTGAATTGCTTCACCAATAGAGGTGTGTTCGCTCACGGTGATGGTAGGAGATGGCCTAAGGGTAGACATGTTTAAATCATATCAAAAAAATAACAAAAGGGGAATTTGGCTAAATAATGTAAATGAGATCGTTTAGCTTTTGAGTGGCAATCATTAACTGCACCACATCTTCAGGGTTTGCGGCTTGATAATCATAAGTAAGCGACAAGTGTTTGCCAGAAGCGCTTAGTCTTTCTGATACACGAGTAAGACCAATGAATGCTTTTTCAAATTCTTCCACGGAAGTTTTAAAAATAGGGGAATGAGCGCCAATAAACTTATGGGTGTAAACACAGGGAAACTCGTGGTTGGTTTCCAACAATGCGCGAAATTTCTCAAACGGATCCTGGCTCATCATGTGACCCTAATGCAAATATCAAAAAAATTCATCGATTTTTTTAAAAATCGCGAGAGAATAGAATCATGAAAAAAATAACTTTTGCCCTAATTTGTATTTGTTTAAATGGTTCGTTATCTCATGCTGCAGCACCATCTCCAGTTGAATTTGGAAATAAAATTGCGATCAAGATTAAAGACGTAGCTCTTTCTGAAAATGCGAAGGTAACGCTTGGTGCAAATAGTACTTCTATTAAACGAGTGGGAAGTGGTTTGCGATACAAAAAGATCGCATTCATCACCGCAAACGTTTACGTGGGACAACTCTTTTCAAACGGTAAAGTTGATCAAACATCGTTGTCTACTTTGAAAGATTCGGTAATTAAAAATTTACCAGCCGTAATGACACTCACATTTTTACGTGATGTGGGTGCAGATAAACTTTCAAACGGATTTAAAGAAACTTTATCTGAGAATGGCGTAAAGATTGATCAAGCCCCTTATAGCGCATTTTTAGAAGCAGTAAAAACTGCGGGTGAAATGAAAGAAGGAGAGTCTTACCAATTACTTTTCGGTAGCAATTCATTTTCATTTTCTGCCCATGGGAATGAGTTTTATCATTTAGAGAATGCATCTAATGAAGTTTTAGGGAGCTTTATGATGATTTGGTTCGGAAAAGCGCCGGATTCAGGATTGGAAAGTTTTCAAAAAGATTTATTAAAACCATAACTAATTTTAAAATTTAAATAAAAAAAGCCTAGGAGAAATGATCTGTACCCCTAAAATGGGACAGTTAATAAAAGCCTCGGGATAAAGTTAGATGCCTCCGATATTTTATCGGGGGCATTTTTTTTAGATCCCACTGTGGACGCTCGTAGTTATAGTATTTAATTTCTTTTGTCACATGTGTTTTA
>CANBTI010000040.1 GCA_947372355.1 Bdellovibrionales bacterium
GTTTAGCTGAATACATTAAAAGAAAACTCAATCAGTAGTTAAGCCTGAAGTTCTTTTTTCAGTTGCTCAACAAATCCGAGTAAATAATTAGCTCTATTCACTGCCTCAATTCGACCATATTTAGTTCGAAAAGTTTCGGGTAGTTTTAATAATTTTGTAAAAAAATGATCAATAGAATATTTTTTATCGTCTAGCTCTCTTTGCTCAGCCCACGGATCTATGGGATCAAATAATTGTGTGCCCATAGATACACCAGTTGCAATTGTTCTAAATAAACCAATCGCTCCTAGTGCCTCTAAGCGATCGGCATCCTGCAAACACTCTCCAAGAAGCGATTGAGGAATTCTACCCGATGAAAAACTATGATCATGAATTGCGGCCGTAATCTCAGAAACCCAATCACGACTCCACGCTCTTTCTCCTACTGATAATTTCTGTGTATTTAAAATTTCATTAGCTTTTTCGCTAGCCAATCTTGAACTCTCTTTTCGGAGAGGAGAGTTTTTAGCAATGGGCACACAATCATGCAAGAGCGCAGCAGTTAAGATTGCATCCGTCTCATCTATCGTAATTTCACGATTTTCATTGGAAAGAATTTCATCCGAAAAAAGCTTTAACGCTGAACTTGCCACACGTTCAATGTGAGAAAAATCATGTCCTGCATCCGCTGGTGGGATTTTTGAGGATAAATCGTAGATATAAAGAACACGGTTAGAGTATTTCATAACGCAACTAGCATCCAAAAGTTGTCGGACACCTTATTATTTACGGGCCCATTCTGGTTTATAAAAATAGCGACCGAAGTTTTTATTTAAGAGAGTCCACATTCCTACTTGAGCATCTTGTTCAACAAAGGTGCGAATCGCATTCACCTTTGAATCAAGATCATCAATCATGTGAACAATTTGCGCTTCTAAGCAAACAGGTTCTTTTGGTGAGCCGTATTCATATTTACCGTGATGAGCAAGAACCATATGTTTTGCTAAAAGTTTTTTCTCTTCAGGAAAAGCAGACGGTAAGCGTCCAGGTTGAGATTCTAACCATTGGATTTTTTTCTCAATCAACTCGGAACCCATTACCAAATGGCCGATCATTCTACCTTCATTGGTATAATCCGTAGTTTTCTCATATTGTAATTCCCAAATTTTACCAAGATCGTGCATCATTCCACCCACTAGTAATAAATCTCGATCTGCATAAGGGGAATAATTATGGGAAAGAAAATCTAAGATTTTGCAAATTGAAACTACATGTTCAAGTAAGCCTACAGGATATGCATGGTGCATGGCTTTGGCTGCAGGAGCTTTTTTGAAACGTTTTGCTATTTCAGCATCATCAATAAAAATGGATTCCATTAATGCTTTATAAAAAGGATCTTTCATCGAAAGAACAATTGCGGTGAGTTCAGCATATAGTTTTTCAGCACTCAGAATGGTGGGAGATAAATACTCATCTAAAACCACTTCATCTTCGCGCAAAACGGTCATGTCTTTTATATGAATCTGGATTCTACTATTAAAACCTTGGGCATTTCCCTCTACTTGAACAAAGGTATCTTTCACTGCTTGTGAGTGAAATTTTGGAACATTGTCAAAAACACGTGCTTCCACATCACCAGTTTTATCCGTTAAAATGATGTTCATGTAAGGCTTACCTGTTTTACCCGTTGCAACAGCTGCATACTTAATCAGAAAGGGACTAGAGACGCGATCTTGTTCTAAAATCGTTTTAGCGTATTGAGTTTTTGGGTATTTCATAGATGGAAATTAATGTACTCTAATTCAACGATGAAACAAAGAATTTTGCTCACAGGGAAAGACGGAATTGATTTGCTACAGCGAATCACTACTCTGGATTTTAGTAGATTAACTCCAGACCTGCCTCATCCTGGCTTAATCTTGAATCCTCAGGGCAAAATCCTCTGTTATTTCGAGGTGGAGTTAAAAAACTCCTCTGATCAAATTGAACTTCAATTTAACGATTCACTACTCGAATTGTTGGATCAGTACACTTTCGGAGAGCGTTATAAAATTGAAAAACTGGATCCAATTGAAACATCTCACAGTAATGAAAGTGAGCTCAATAGAATCAAATCAAGAGTCCCAAAATTAGAAAAAGAATTTTTAAACAATGGTGAAACCAATCCACTCGAAGTGAATTTACAGGTAGCAATTCATGATCAAAAAGGATGCTATCCGGGACAAGAGGTGATTGAAAAAATTATTGCAATTGGTTCACCTTCTAAAAAATTATGTGTCGTGAAATGTACGGATGAAAATATCGTTGAGATTGAAACGCCCTTAGATCTGGACTTTGGAAAACTCACCTCCTTTAAAGCACCCTATGGTTTAGCGATTGTGAGAAAAACACATACATCCGCTGGAACAAAACTACAATCAATCAACAATACCTTTGAGGTGATCGATTCATGAAAAAAATGATCCTACTTTTATCTATTTTATTTTCTATTCCAACTTATGCACAAAGTTTTTTGGATTTAGCTGGCTTAAACCCATCCACCCAATACCAACACTTTGAAACGGATCATTTTGAATTTACTTATCAAGATGGCTATCTGAGCTTCACACGGGAAGCGGCGAAACATCTCGAGCACGCTCATCAAATCATTTCACCCTTATTAAAATGGAGTCCGCGATCAAAAATCCATGTGCTCGTTGCGGATAATGAAGATAGTGCTAATGGTTTTGCAATGCCTGCCTTAAGAGTGGGAATTGTACTCATTGCTACACCTCCTGATCAAGCACTCTCCACTTCTTATACCGAGAACTGGATCAAGCTTTTAGTGTTTCATGAGTACACTCATATCCTGAACATTGATCCCACTACCGAATGGATGGAATGGGTAAGAGTTGTTTTTGGAGATGTAATTCGTCCCAATGGATTATGGCCTACATGGATGCTGGAGGGGTTGGCGGTATATTACGAAACCAAAACTTCAATATTAGGACGAGGCAGAAGCCCTTATTATGATGCAATTGTGCGCTCTTATTTCAATGAGGGTAAACTGGGAATCGATAAAAACAACGGACTCACTTATGGCCGATTAAGTGGATCTTGGCCCTACTTTCCAGGCGGAGAAACTGCTTATCTATTTGGCTATCAACTTTGGAATCAATTTGGAAAACTGACTAAAAACGACGAAAAAATAGCAGATTATTCAATCAATTCTTCTCATCGAATTCCATTTTTTATTGATGGCAATTTAGAGAATGTAACGGGGAAAGAATGGGGTGATCTTTGGAATTCGTTTGTCACTGATAGTAGTGCCCGTTATTCAGAAGAAATTAAAAAAGTAAAATCATTAGGAGAAACACCCTATACTAAGATTACTAACTCAAACTATAGCGCCAATGGGGGCGCGATTTCTCCCAATCGTGAATGGCTTGCCTTTACCGAAACGAAATTGGATGAACGCCAAGGCTTAACTCTTCAAAACCTAAAATCGGGCGTGAGTAAAAAAATTAGAGATAAAGCGCAAGGCATATCCATGGCGTTTGATCCTGAAAGTAAAAATCTAATTTTCAGCTCTTTATCAAGAAATACAACTTACACTGAGTTTTCAGATCTCTGGAATTACAATTTGGAGCAAAAAGATTTTCAAAAACTTACCGATGGCATGAGGGCAAAAGATCCTCATTTTTCTTCCGATGGTAAAAAAATTGTTTTTACCACTGTTGATCATGCTACCCAAATCCTGAAAATAGCAGATTATGAAATAAAAAATGAAAAGCCAATGCTGAGTCATTTCAAAACTATTTACATTCCAAGTGAGTTTGCAATGATTGGAACGCCTCATTGGATCAACAATGTGGAAGTTGTATTTTCACTTCAAGAATTAAACCAAGCCGAATCTAAAATTCTAAAAATCTCTAGCGAGCCAAACTCAGTTCCGAGTGTACTTGTGCAAAATGGGAAAATGAATCGATTCCCTTTTTACTGCAATCAACAATTATACTATGTTTCAGATATTACTGGGATTGATAATGTTTACGCAGGTAGCGAAGCAAAAACAAACGTCATCACTGGAGTGCAATCTCCATTTTGCTCTATAAATGGGGAACTCTATTCAAGTTTACTCACTTCAAATGGCTTTGAGATTGTAAAATTCGAACCGAGCGCCACTCAATTAAAAACTACCGATCTAATCGCCACTACTGATGCTCCAGCTAGTATTAACAAAGCACTCCAATCACCAGAATTAAAAATTGAGGAAACATCAATTCATTCTTATTCTCCTTGGAGAACATTAGCCCCTCGTCAATGGGCACCCTTTGGTTATTTTAACTATGATGGCAATTCAGGAACTTCAGTTGGAGGAATATTACTCGGATTTGATTCAACTGGAAAACATCAATATTTAGGCACTTTTCAATACAATTTTAAGAGCTCAACTTTTGATCAGAGTTTTGCCTATACTTATTATGGCTTTCGTCCTGCAATTACACTCAGTGAGGATTCAAATACAAGCGATATCGCCAGTGATGTAAATCAATCTAATTTTAAGCGATCTAATGAAGTGAAGCTGCAACTGGATTACCCCATCCGCTGGACCTGCAGCTCCATGCGAATTTCTCCCTATGCATTTATGAATTGGAACTCTTATCGTAATCTATTTTCGGGTTTGAAAGAATCAAGCGCAGATCCAGAATACAATCATGCAAAGGTTCCGGGAACTGGGGTAGTCATTTCATACAGCGATGAAGTTCAATCAAAACTTGGATTCATCTCTGAAGGTGGTTCAAAAATTACGACTGAAACACAAGCGCGCATTTATCAAAATGATTTTACACTTTGGAGATCATTAGTTGAATACTCGAGATTTTTTTCAACTGGATCCCATTATGTTTTAAATCCAAAACTTCGTTATTTAGGTTCATCCCATCCTTACGACTATGAACGCTCTTATGCTTTACTTAAGGGTAAAAACACGAATGATCTATTTGATGATGGCTCTGGATTTAGTTTAAGTCGGATGCAGATTCGCGGTTACCCAAACATGAGCATTAAAACCAAAACTTCGGTTCAGGGTGCTTTGGATTTTCACTTCCCTATTGATACAATTTATAATGGTACTGGCCCATTGTTTTTTAATCAAGCTCATGGCTTTGTGTTTGCGGAAAGCACTTATATTCCTAGCACTAAATATGTTAATTTATTTCTTCCATCATTTGGATTAGGCATCACTGCTGATACCACTTTCTTCTGGCATGCGCCACTCAGCATCAACTTAGAAATGCAATACGGTACCAAAAAAGATTTCGGTGGAGATCAAACTTTTTTCGTCACCATTTCAACTTCAGGAATTTAGCAGATATTACTCAATATCGATTTTGTCATACTATGACAAAATCGATATAGCTTGTATATTTTGATATAGTATGACAAAATCAATATTATGGCTCATTTAAGAATTCGTTATCTGACTGAGAATCTTCAAAAACTATGCACTTTTTCTCCTATTATCGGAGTGCTGGGCCATCGCCAAGTTGGAAAAACCACACTACTTGAACATTTTAGTAAGGATTATCATACGTTTGACATTAAAAAAAACCGTGTAGATGCCGAATTAAACCCAGACCAATACATCAATTCACTAAAAGGGAATAAAACGATTATTGACGAAGCACAATTGATCCCTGAGATTTTTTATTCCCTTAAAGAACGAGTGAGAATAAATAAAAAACCTGGTCAATTCATACTGAGTGGCTCAGTTAGATTTACCAGTAAAAAAGCAATTCGCGAATCATTAACGGGTAGAATTCAGTATTTGGAGCTATTGCCTTTTTCAATTGCAGAAATTGACCATGAGCCTCTTTCAAACCAAATTCATAAACTTTTAGACTGCCAAGATTTTAAAATATTTTCAGAACAAATTTCAACTACACAAAAAAACCATCTACATAAGATGTCATTGATAAAACAATACAAACATTGCGGAGGTTTACCTGGAGTTTTATTTTTAAAAAACGAGGTGGCTAGAAATAATAAAATTGAAGATCAATTGCGTACAGTTTTAGATCGTGATTTAAGAGAAGTTTATCAAACAACACTCTCTTTTGAACGGATAGAAGCATTTTGTAAGGCGCTTTCAAGTTTTCAGGGTAGCTCGATTCAATATAGTAAACTACAAGTAGAAACTGAGCTTAATCCAATCACTCAGCAAAAACTATTGAGTGCTCTTGAATCCATCTTTATGATTAGAAGGATCCCTATCGAGGGCGGCGCTAAGGGATTTACTATTATTTTTGAGGACCAAGCCGAATCATATTATTTTTCAAAAAATATTCTAAGTGACCAAGCTCAGTTAACACATTTACTCTTTCGAAATATTCGAACCGAGTTTTTCTATCGTTATGAAAAAAACATTCAGTTTTTCCAATACAGAAGTAGAGCTGGAGTCATTATTCCCTTAGCAATCCGCTCAAATAGCAAAACCTTAGGCTTTGTGCCAATCGACGGAGAAAAACCCACTCGTGAAGAAAAAGCAGCTGGAGATAGCTTTTTAAGAAGTTATCGGGATTCAAAAATTATATTTTTCACAGAGAAATTAATCATTCATGCCATTGATGATCGCATGATCGTTTTACCAATTTCTTATCTAGTGTAAATTTCTGAAGATGGCATAAACAAAGAGTAAAACGATTGAAGCCATCAATGTACTCTTAAGATTGATGCCAATTTTTTTATTCAACGAATAAATAATTAACAAAAATACAGTAAGCAAAAATAAGGGAACTCCAAATAGATTCTCATGGAATGCGGTCAGAAAATCTCCCCGAAGAATCGCAATCCACGAATGCGTCATTCCACAGAATGCGCATTTCCAGCCGGTGATGAGTTTTAATGGACATCGATAAGGGATCGAATGTAAAAGATGATCAATTCTTTCCTGAGAAAATAAATTAATCACAAGCCCAAGAATAATAAAAACAACGAGTGTTAGCCGGGCTAGGATCACTCTACTGATAAACACACTGCGAACCCACTCTTTTGGCTCCATCCGCGCATTCGCCTGAGTTTTTTGATCCTACTATTTTACCGATATTAATCGTCGCAGCACTTTTTGGATCCGCCACCGTATCAAAAGTTTTCATCGGTGCCATGCCTGCAATTTTTGTTAATTGCATCACTTGAACATGAATACTAATTTTACTAGCAGCAGTACATCTCTTTTTACCAGATTCAGTAATTGTAGTTTGAACCGCAGGGATCGCCTCGTTTGCACCACAGCCTACTTTCATCGCAGCACGAACCAGAATCGGACAACGATTTAATTCTTCCTGAGTCGTAGGAACTTTATTAAATCCAGGTTTACCACGAATAAAGCTATAGGCATCACCTGATGGAAGTAGAAGTGGTGATGCGCTACTAGCACCGGTAGGATCTACAGTTTCAATTTGGCCAGTTACACTTCTGGTCGGATTTACGGTACGTGGTTTTAACTCTCCACCAAACTCACTCATTCCACTACAACGAGATCCATCAAGAGTGTAAAATCCAGAAATCGGTTTACCCTTACTATCACTGAGAACCACTGCATTTAATTGTCCACCATCTCCGTCTACATCTTTACTCGTCCATAAAGCATCAAAGCTAGTATCAACCGTAGAAGAGTTATCAATACAATCAAACTTTAAGTTTTGATTTCCTTTGGTGTAAGCATTTAAACAACACGCTAGTTTTTTATTGATTGTATGATCAAATTTTGCAGATAAACTACTTCCACTCACTCCACTGGAAACCGCAGAAGCTGTATCATTGGAAGTTCCAGCTGAACATTGATGTTCTGCTGCTGTAAATTCACAATGAGGAGTTCCAGTTAAATCAACAACCTTATATCCGGTTGAACATGCCCAAATTCTTCTCGTATAAGGAAGGGTTTTTGTTCCACCAGTTTTAATCGGAAGTGCTATTTTGGTCACTACTTTATGATCTATATCTAATGGCCCTTGTGATGATGGAATCACCTGGTTTGCATGAACGCTCGGATTGTAGGTCATCAATACTTGATGTTGATCTGTAAACGCAGGTTTGCATGAAGCACCTTGAGGCTTACCCAGAAAATCAGGAATTAATGACTCATATTTTTCATTTAGATTCGGGCATCCACATTGAGATTTATTCGCATTAAATAAAGTCCACACTCTTCCATCTACCGTTCCTTCTTTAGAATCATTCGCAATTGGAACTGGAGAGTATTCAATTTTATTAGAATTATTTTGGCTGGAGATTTTTTGAAAAGTATCCGGTGGTAAGGTTTGCGCGATCACTTGTCCGTTATTTGCTGGAGGGATTGCCGCATAATCTTGATAGGAACAAGCACAGTGTGAACCAGAACCATATTCAAAATATGCAGCTTTACCTGTAAATCTGTTACTATAAATCGTATTATCGGCATTCACTACAATACGCTTAGTTCCGCAACTATTATTTAGACTGGAATCAACAACAGGCGGATTAGTAATATCTACAGAGCATACAGTTCCATTCCAAATTCCAATGTTACAAGCGCAATTCGTTGTGTCTGGTGTTCCACTTGGAGGACTACCCGCTGGGCAAGTATTTACAGTAGTACAAGAGGTTCCATTCCAAGTTCCAGAATTACACGCGCAATTTGTTGTGCCTGGAGTTCCTAATGGAGGTTGACTCGGCAGGCAACCAGTAGATGCTGAACAACTTGTTCCGTTCCAATTTCCAGAATCACAAACGCAATTTGTAGTGCCTGGGGTTCCACTTGGTGGACTACCCGCTGGGCAAGTATTTACAATAGTAGAACAAGTGGTTCCATTCCAAATTCCAGTGTTACAAACGCAATTCGTAGTGTTTGGAGTTCCGCTTGGAGGGCTACCCGCTGGGCAATTATTTATTCCAGTTGCTGTATAACTTCCACTAATACCAGTTCCCGCAAAAATAGTGGTTGTCGTAGAGCCCGAGCTAGAACTACCAGAAGAGGAACCTGAACTACTAGGAGTAGATCCGACCGGACAGTTTCCGTTAGCATCTGGCCAACTATATCCACCACCTGTCAGAGTGCAAAGAGTAGAGACACAATTGGGTCCGCTACAACCTTGAGTACCAACAGTCGTAACCGTTCCATTACCTGCACCAGAATTTGTATTATCGTTGGTACCGCTACTGCCGCTACTTCCACTACTTCCTCCATCGCCACCACTACCATCTCCAGCAGGCCCAGAACCTCCTGTTGAAGTTGAGCCAGCGGCATGAGCATCCATCAATATTGAGAAATTTCCATTCATTCCAACCATTAAAAGAAAAACAAAAATAATAAAATTCTTCATAAACTTTCCTCTTAAATTAGTTGGCACTAGTGCAATTAATTTTTATTCGGGTATTGGTATTGATGACTGCCGATGGCTTTGCTTTGAGAATAACTGAACAAGTGGCACTAGCATTGATACTTCCACAATTGCCACTTGAGACAAAACTTAAGGTGTAGTTTACAGGGTCAGTGAGAGTAACAATACAACCTGAAGCATTTTTAGTACCTGTATTTTTAATAATAATAGTTTTTGGACTACTTAATTGATTTACATCCACATTTCCAAAACCATAATTGGATGGAGCAAAAGTGAATGAAAGCTGAGTAGATGTGGTATGAGACAGAAGATCACAAGGCTTGCAATATCCAGTTCCAAGATTAGGATTAGTGCTGGAACCCATCCCCATACACCGATAACCACTACCACAATTACTATCAAACTGATCTTGATGGAATGGACCAAGGGTAGCATTCGCTTCGCAATTACCACTGGTGCAAGATGTAGATGATGCATAAGAATCATTACAAACTCCATCAGGCTGAACAATTCCTAATGGGCTACCACCGCAAGTGGAAGGATCAAGATTCACAGGAGGATTCACCGGTGGATTTACTGGATTCGAAGAAGACAAGGTACAACATTTATCTTTTTTAGCCTGGGTATAAGCATTAAATGCAGTGGTACCGTAATTTGCACAAGAAATCGGGCAAGTGGAAAAACAAACTCCTGCTGAATTTTGGCATCCCATGATAGCAGCACCACCATTACTTCCAGTACAGTTAACTTCTGTAAAATCATTTGCATATGCAGGCGTAATCCAACTAGTACCGCTCCAATTTGCGCAAGTTGGAGCGCTGGTTTGACAACAAATTGTTTTATTCTGGGGAAGAAGTTTCTGGAAAAAAGAATTAGGGTCGTTGCTAAATGGATAATTATCGCAATCCCCAACATGCATGAGAGGAGCTGTTGATGAACAACCTGCGGGATAAGATCCACCTCCAGAACTGGTTGAATCAATTGTCAAAAATGTACTGATTGATTCACTAGAATCAATATATTCATCACTCACACATGCATGAATTAAAGAGCTCCTGGTAGGCTTGTTACTCCTATATAAACCATAGTGTTTTGTAGCGTAAGTCGTTCCATTCCAATTTGAACAAGAAGCCGTTACAGAAGGTGTTGTCACACAACAGGCATCTTTATTTTCTTGGGTTAGATTCGAAAACCAAGAAGTTCCGTAATCAGGACAAGAGCACAATCCTGAAGTGTCGCCTTGTGCATTGGTACAATCGATTGCCCCTAAATATTTTGGAGCACCACAATTATCCCAAGGATTAATGTATTCTGAACACGTTGTCTGATCTTGACCCAAACAACTTCCTGGGCAGTGTTTAAACTGCATATTAATCCCCTGATGATTCCAGTGTCCGCCCACTCCATTTGAATTTGGAATCCAAGCCGAACAAGCGCCAGTTGCAAAACTACTCGCAGAATACAATCCCACCCACAAAAGAAAAAGAGCCTTCATATTTAATTTCCCCGTTACAAATTTTTATTGATAAACACAAACATCACCCTGTTTAGAAGAGCCAGGAGGGCATCCACCATTAGAACTATCAGAAATTTTATTGGTAATAATTCTCTCAACCGAAATGCTCGAAACACTTCTTTGTTCAGCAACGGTATCCACTGGTTTCATCGGTGCTAGCCCATCAATTTCATACACTTGCTCAACTCGAACATGCACTTGAATTGATGATGCGTGGGTGCAGTGTTTAATACCATTTTCTATAAAAGTTTTTTGCACTACAGGAAGGTCTGGGTTTTCAGGACAAGTTGCAACCATCGCTGCTCGAACTAGAATGGGGCAGCGTCTCTTATCTGATGGTGAAGATGGCAAACTTGAGCTTGTAAAAAGAATAGAATACGCTTTAGGAATAACTGTTGTAGGTTGAGGCGAGGGAGTAGACCAAACTCCTGCAACCATCTTAAGTTTTGCTGTCGGAATATCTTCACCAAACTCTTTATATTCCTCACAACGAACTCCGTCTAAAGTATAAAAGCCAGTGAGATATTTGCCACCCACTCCAGCTAAAACTAAAGCATAAGGCTGATCACCATCTCCTGAAACGTCGTGACCGCTCCACAATCCATTAAAGTTTGTACCAACATTTTGTGAGTTATCAACACAATCAAATTTTAAACGTGAGTCACTTAAACCTGATGTGATTTGATTCATGCAACAGGCAAGTTTTTTATTTAAAAGATCACTAATTGATCCACTGCTGACAGGTGAGGTGAAAATTCCGTCTGTTCCACATTTATGATCAGCGGCAGTGGGTGCAACGCACACACCCGAAGATAAAGTGTAAGGCGGAGCACAGGTCCAAATTTTACGATTATAAATCTGCGTTCCACCTGCACTAGTGGGTAATAATATTTTATCAACTACAGAAACATTACCCACTCCCTCAACACTGCCAGCAATAATTTGATTCGCGTGAATGTTTGCGTTGTATGTAGTTAAAATTCTACCTTTAGTAGAAACTCCATATGAATCGAACACAGCATTGGGATCGTTTGGATCTCCCGAAACATTAGGCTGACAATGAACCCCAACAATATTTGGCACTTCAGAACTTGTTCCGTTAAGTTCTGGAATTTCATTAATATTAGGACAACCGCAAAAAGATCCACTGGCTCCAGTAATTTTAAAAACAGATCCTAATCTTCCATCAACTGTTGAACTCTGTGCAATAGCAACCATGTTGTATTTTACTGATGCGCTTTGATCTTGAGAGTTGATCACATCAAATGTATCTGGATAAATACGATTAAATGAAGTTGATGATGAAGATGTAACTATATTCCCGGTCGAAAAATTACTATTCTGATCACTTAAACCTTGTGCATATGAGGGCAATGTAGAAGGAACGGAATTAGGTGTTCCCATACATACACAACGAGACATTGAATTATAAAGATAGGTAAATGGATCTGAAGTAGAAGTAGAGCCTCTTACAGATTGATAGTAACCAGAAATAGGTGCAGGCGAAGCGGCAGCTGTTAATCCAGAAAGTGGTTGAGCATTAGTAGATATCTTTAAAGGCTCAAAACTTGCTAAAACTGGTATTCGATAACTCGCCGTAGAGTCATAAGCACTCGCATTTCCATTTGTTCCACAAACTGCTCTTTGATATGGATCGGAAAAATCTGTATAAAATTCTGTCGTTGGCGGATTCGGGCGTCCAGGGACGGGCGGGCTCGCAGTAAGAATTTGAGAGTAAAAAGAAGCATTTGCATCGGTAATTCCACAAGTTGTAGTTGTATTTCCAGCAATTGGGGAAGCTGTGCAAGAAATGATCGCATTAGCATCTTGAGCTCCGCCCCCATTAGGATTATTAACAGCTATTGAAGATTTTCCACCCCAAATAGACAAAAGCAAAACGAATGTAAAAAATTTGATATTCCCCAAAATAGTATTTCCCCTATCTTTATTTTACCTTCGATCAGGCCGAGAAACAAAATTTTATTCATAAAATCATTATAATAAACATGATTCGTTTAAATTTTGACTCCCTTTCAACGAGCTTCATTTCAAATAGAAGACTCTTTTAATCAATTTTCTTATTGCAATTTTTACACGGTGAGTATATAATCCAGCAAGCCATGAGTAACCCAAGTAACAACATCAATAAAACTTCGAATCTTCCGGGATTAACTTTGAAGCAAAACCTTAAAGGTTCTGCCGGCCATACTTTTGAAATCATCGGTACGAGTGAAAAATTAAAACAAACCCTCAGCATCGTTGATCGCGTTGCTCCCACTAACGCCTCTATTCTCATCTTAGGTGAAAGTGGAACTGGAAAAGAGCTCATCGCGAGAAGAATTCATGCATTGAGCGATCGTTCTGGAGCAAGCTTTATCGCCATCAACTGTGGCGCGATCACGGAATCACTTTTAGAAAGCGAATTATTTGGTCATGAAAAAGGCGCATTTACTGGAGCAGTAAACGCAAAAAAAGGACTCGTAGAAGCTGCCGATGGCGGAACCCTTTTCTTAGATGAAATTGGAGAAATGCCACTTTCTCTTCAAGCAAAATTACTTCGCTTTTTACAAGAAGGGGATTTTTATCGCGTAGGCGGAAAAGATTCTATTCATGTAAATGTAAGAATTTTAAGTGCTACCAATCGCGATTTAGAATCCGAAGTGCGTAACGGTAAATTTCGTGAAGATTTATATTATCGTTTAAATACGATTTCTGTAAAATCTCCCGCTCTTCGTGATCGCAAAGAAGATCTCGGTGCCTTGATGGAATATTTTTCTCCGGGAATTCTCTCCGTTCTTACCCCTGAAACTTCAGACTGTTTACTTCGCCATCCTTGGCCGGGTAATATTCGTGAATTACAAAATACGGTGGAACGCATGCGCGTTCTTTCTGGTGGAAACATGATCACTCCACAAGAATTACCCCCTTCGATTCGTAATCCTTTGGCTCATAAAAAAGAGCTTAAATTTAACGAAATCCCACCGGTAGAGATGTCTTTAGAGGATTTAGAGCGCTTGCACATCCTTCGTTGTCTTGAACATTTCCACGGAAACAAGACGCGCGCCGCGCAATCTCTCAAAATCACGATTAAAACTCTCTATAATAAACTTCACCGTTACGGAATTTTGGACAAATCGGAAGCAAACCTGTAAAACAACTACACTTGGAGGCATATGAAAAAAACAGTAAAACCGTCAAAAAAAGCAGAACCAGCTAAAAAAATGAAAGCAGCACCCGCAAAGGTGATGGCTAAATCCACCAAGAAAGAAGAACCAAAAGTGAAACTTTCTGTTTCTAAAAAATCTGAAAAAATTGAAGTGATTGCCATTGAAACTGTTTCAATAGAAGCCGCTGAAGAAGAGGAAGAACTTTTAGAGAGTGCAGCTGCACGAAGCAAAGGCGCGAACGAAGCCGGATTAGCAATTGCAGCAGCAACCGCTGAAACAAGCGCGGGTTCACTTAAAAATTTCCGTCATCATCCAGATATCGAAAATTTCTACCGTTTCATCTATGAAAATGATCTTCGTTACGAAGGTCTAGAAATCATTGATTTAATGATGTCTCAACGTGAAAGCATTAAAACTTTGCGTGCCGCTAAAGCAAAGACTCATTAATTAAAATTTATTTTTAAATTTAAAAAGGCATCTCATGAAAATGAGGTGCCTTTTTTATTATATTCTCTTGGCTAAAATCAGAATTTTTGCGAGTGGATTTTTAGAATCTGTTTTGCGTCCTACTTTGATCACTTGAAATCCGGTTTGTTCAAACATGGAGCAAAGAGCCTTCTCCGTAAAAAGATGGATTTTTTTCTGAACGCCATCGATCATCGCATCCACATTTCCAGATCCTTCATATAAAACTGCACCCATCACTCCGCCCACACGAACACCCTTAAAACAAATTGCCAGCAACCGTTGAAGTGCTTCGGGAGTTAATTCACAAAAAGAAAGGTTAGACCAAACTCCATCCAGGGATGATTCATCAAGAGTGAGAAACAAAAAATTCTTTTCCGAAATTTCCACCCCAGAACGGGCATGAAGTGAGCGGGCAGCTGAAACCATCAAAGGTGATGAATCAATTCCCGAACATTCAAATCCAGATTCACAAAGGTATGCCAAATCCATTCCCTGCCCGCATCCTAGATCAAGTACCTGAGCGCCACGCTCTAAAAGCTCGATAAAAGGCAATAAATCCGAAGGATGGGTGGCTAAATGTTTAGTGTTGTCAGTATGTGTCAAGTCTGGTATTCCTCTCCCCCATCATGAGGAAAAATAGAATGATTTTCAACGCTTTATTCAGTCTAATCTTATCCATCTTTGGATACTCTTCTCACGCGCAAGAAGCAGATAAGATTTGGTTTGATACCGCTCAAAAAATGGCCGCCGCAACCACTCCAGAAGAGATGCGCACGATCTTAGATGAAAACATTCCTGGGTTTGCCACGAATATTGAAAAAGATTCTAGCGAAAACCGCCCTTTCCTTGATCTTTGGGGCTTATCTAGAAATATTGATGAGAGTCATCTTGCTGATGGAACCAGAACTGTTCCAGCAAACGTCATCCAATATTTAAACTCACTCTTAAAAGTAAATTACGATGAAAATTTTGTATTCGGCCACGCAGGACTCACTCACACCTACGGCTACCTCATGAGCAATCTGCAAACTCCATTCGGATTTAAGCGTGCACGCTATGTGGCAGGAGAATTAGAATCTGGTTTTGGTTTACCCGATGCCACTTTTTCAGGACTCCCCACTCAAGGTACACTTTTGTCTAACTTAACCAGCTTTGCTGCACCCATCGCATTCCGTGATCATCCTGAAATGTTGCTTGGTCTAAGAAGCGGAGTTTCAGAAATCGCCAATTTTGATTATTCACTATTGAAACCTACGCGCTTAGTGGAGCTCATTGAAAACGATAGTTTTACTCTGGAATTACGCACCGATATCGTTCCCTTCACTCAAACCAATGCTAAGGGGAAAAACGTTTCTCTTTTAGTTTATTCCATCGATTATCACACCAAGGGTCAAAATTCTCAGCCTAGACTGATTACAGTATTTCCTGTAGAAAAGAGCTTCGGGGATGGATTGTTTTTGCCAACAGGATTAGGTGATCAACAGGCAATTAAATTGAAATACAATGCAGCTCTTCCGATAACAATTGCACCAGAACAAATGATTGGTTCACGAAAAATATTTGATGAAAACACAAACTCACAGCATCCAAGTTCAAAACGTAAAAAGAAGCTTTAAGTCCGTAAAAAAAGAAGAAGGTTGGAGAGGAACGATTAAACTCCTCACCAATCCAGAATACATCGTTCATGAAGCACTCAAAGGCGTGAGCTTCACGATTGAATCCGGTGAATTCGTAGGACTCATCGGCGCAAATGGCGCTGGTAAAACTACCTTACTCAAAATTCTATCCGGACTCATTCCGCCCACCAGTGGTGAAGCCACTGTCTTAGGGTTCACTCCGTTTGAACGCAAACTTGCTTATCGAAAACAAATTTCACTAGTGATGGGTCAAAAAGCTCAGCTTTGGTGGGATCTTCCAGCTTTGGAAGCTTTTGATTTACTCCGCGCGCTTTATCAAATTCCGCGTGATGTATACAAACAACGTGTGGATGAACTCACCGAACTTTTAGATGTAACAAAATTACTCAATACTCAAATTCGTCGTTTATCTTTAGGTGAGCGCATGAAGATGGAAGTGATTGGAGCAATCTTGCATCTTCCGAAAGTCATCTTTCTGGATGAACCAACCATTGGTCTTGATGTATTGGCTGCCCAAAAATTACGTGGATTTTTAAAAACCCATAATCAAAAAGAAGGCGCTACTATCATTCTCACCAGCCATAACATGGATGATATTTCTGAACTTTGTAAACGAATTCTCCTCATTAAAGAAGGCGAACTCATTTACGATGGGGAAGCAAAAAAATTAGGCAAACACGATGAATGCCAAATGAGTGTAAAACTCATGAGTGAAGTGGCAATTTCTGAACTCGCTCAAGTTCTGGCGATCAATGAATCTCAAATTCAGAAAGACGAAGAAGATCCAACTACGTATCTCTTCACCATCTCTCGCCCAAAACTCACTGAATACTTTCAAATTCTTATGCAAAAATATCAGGTGGCGGACATCGGCATTCATGAAGCTTCGTTAGAACGCATCATTCAACAAATTTACCAAAACTAGGAATACACCATGAACTCAATTTCTAATTCTTGGTTTTTCGAGTGGAGATTAGCCGCAATTAAAAACGGAATGAAAGATGCCCTTGCCTATCGCTGGGATTTTTTGATCGATTTTTTCGGACAAGCCATTGTTCCTGTGGGTATCCAATTAATTTTGTGGAATTCCATTTTCAAACAAAATGGAAATGCCACTTTCGGTGGAATGTCGCACTCTGATTTACTGGCCTATACCTGGACCTCACTTCTATTCAGCCAAATTCGCGGCGGCAATTATGATTTCTCATTAATTGAAATGATTCGCACCGGCTCACTCTCTCAATCACTCCTTCGCCCCGTTGGTCCGGTGGAATTCGTTTTTTGGCGTGGATTAGGCGATAAACTCTTCACTGCTACTTTTTGTTTTTTACTTGGAACGATCGCTTCATTTTTCGCAGGTCACTCCATCATGAATCTCATCATGGCAATGATGCTCGCCATCTTGGGGAATATCATTCATTACCTATTCGGTGCAGCCCTTGCTGCAGTGGCATTTTATTGGGAAAATGCTTTTGCCATCCTCATGGTGAAAAACATGGTGGTGAGTTTACTCTCTGGGGAACTCATTCCACTCAGTGTGGTTCCTGAAAAATATTCAATGATTTGGCAATCCACTCCATTTTATTTATACGTATACGGACCAACTCAAGTTGCACTCGGAAATTGGTCTCATGCAACCTGGCTTCATCACATGATGATTGGTTTTGTTTGGTGTTTTGCTTTTGCAGTTGCACTAAAAATTACATGGAAGATCTCCATCCATCGCTACCAAGGAATCGGGGGTTAATCATGCTCAGTATTTATTGGGATATATTTAAAACCACACTGAAAAATAATTTCGTAAAAGAATTTCTTTATCGATCTAATACTTTTGCCATGACCTTTGCCGATCTCATTTGGGTGGCCGTGGAGTTTGCATTTTTTGAAGTGATCTACAGTAACGTAGGAGCAATCAACGGCTGGGGACGTAACGAAACATTCTTTTTCTTAGGAATCTTCATTTCTAGCGATGCTTTATTCACTACATTATTTCAAAGAAGTTTTTGGGAGTTCCCATTTTTGATCAACAAGGGTGATCTCGATGTTTTACTCACGAAACCAATCAACGCCGTATTTCTTGCCACCACTAAAGACATTAACTTCACTCAAATTGTGAATCTCATGCTTGGGATCTGGATCATTCATCACTATGGTGAAGCCGCAGGATTTGCAGGTGGATTTGCTTGGTTCGGAGTGGTTTTTTGGGTGATCATCGGATTACTCACTCAGTTCCTCATGCGTTTCATTTCTGTAGTTTGTGCATTTTGGCTAGAGCGCGGGATGACGGTATCCATGCTTTATTACCAACTTTACTCGTTAGCGAATAAACCGTCTGGTCTTTATCCGATCAGCATTCGTTACTTGATTAAAACGGCATTACCCTTTGCATTCATGGGAAGCATTCCAGCTCAATCCTTGATGGGTAAACTTCCACTCTCTGATTATTTTTTAGTCGTTGGCGTTTTAGGAATTTACGCTTGGTGCTGTGTTCTCTTTTGGAAAAAAGGACTCAAACGCTACCAAAGTGCGAGTTCGTAATTCATTTTCTGAATTGAATTTTAGGGCGAAGTTGCATACTCAATCATGTGTTGAGCGAAAAACCGTGTGCCTTTAAAATCAACAAAACCGTGCGCTAATTTCCACGCAAATCCTGCTTCAGGATGAGTTCCGATCACCGCCACTTTTCCTTTTCCATAATGAGCAGTGATTCCAGCAATGCTTCCATCCGGATAACGCGCTAACACTTCTCCATCTACAGCTTTCAAATCTGCTTCTGAAACATTAAATAAAGGTCCGCCTGCATAGTACATTTTAAAATTACCAAGAGGAGTAGTCATGAACGGCATCGCATGCTCACTACCCTGCTTAATGTAAACTTCAGTTGTGCCTGGAACAATTCCGTATCCGGGTTGGTGTGCGGTACCAATATCGCGGGTTGAAATAAATGCTCCCGCACAAAAGCCAACATATCCGCCACCATTATAAATAAACTCTCTCACTTGTTCCATGAGTTCAGGGCCCATGGCATCCGCACCAATCGTTGATTTTCCGCCTGGATGAATCCAAAGTTTTGCATCTTTAAATACCGAATAATCCGTGAAACCTTTTTTAATTTTTTGAACACTAAATCCTGCTTTTCTTGCAACCGCAACCGCAGAACTCACACATCCAGGATTACATGCGCCTGGACCACTCCAAATGAGTGCCAGTGGTTTTGCAAAAACCACTTCTGAACAGGAAAGAATAAGAAGTGAAGCAACTGAAACAGAACGGAAAAACGTTTTCATAGAATTTAATTTTCTACTTTAGTTGTGTAAAAATCAATAATCAAAATATTGACATGAACGAATCAAAAACCGTCAAAATTTTAGGGTATTTTCCTTACTATCTAACTCCAGTAAAGTTTGAGAATGATTAAATTGCTAGTCCTACCACTCTTGGTTTTCAGTATTTTCGCGCGCGCAGGTGAAGTTACCTTGCACTTTATTCCAGCACCCACCTTTACCAATTGGAGCTCACCACAAAAAGTAGCTAAATCTGTTTTGGTGAATCAATTCGCAAAATACAATGGTGGCAATAGACACGAGATCGGACACCTCTATGTAGAGCTCACTTGCGGGAGCACGCATATCCTTACCGGCTCCACCTCTCAAAACAACACTGAAGAAAGAAGAGCAATATTCATAAAAGGATATGGCTTAGGCATTGTTCTGAAAAATTTCGCTGGAAAGCTAGATGCACAAGAAGATGTGGAACAAGATATCAATTCGCTTCAATCTACTGGTAGAAGTAACTTCGTAAAATTTCTCATCTCTGAATCCACTTGTGATCGCTTAACTCAATATTTAGATGAATACAAAGCTCGCGGTTATGATCAAATTTATGCGGGTCTAAATGCTCGCCCCCTTTATGGTGAAAGTTCAGGATGTACAGCATTCGGAATGAGTTTTTTAGAACTCGCCGGTTTGCAAATACCTGAATTTGAAAAAGCATGGAGCCATGATTTGATCATGCCACGAAAATTTGTGGGCGGTCCGCTCACTCATCGAAATGTGAGATTCATTCGAATCCTCACTGCATTTAGATCGAAGTGGGATACGGATCTTTCAAATGGTGGCTTTCCACTTCATTTTTGGGATCCAGAACAAATGGTGGTATGGACAAACGATGTGGTGAAAGAATTAAACCAAGGTGCCATCCGCACTTTCCCTTGGCCAACTAAGGTAGTTCAATCTCAGAATAGTTATGGCTTAGAGTTTGATGCGAGAGACGTACCCACGCCGACGGGGCCGATTTTTAAAGTTCCATAATCTAGATCAGGATTTTGATCGTGCTTTTAATAGTTTCTCGATGATGGGTTCATCTCGGTGATGAATGTTTTTAAATTCAATTTTTTTTCTAATTTCCTCAACACTCCAACCAAATAGCAATAATTTTGCTATAGACTCATCCCAGAACGAAACGCTTGCGATTGGTTTATGGTGAAAATCAATGGATACCGAATCTTGATTAGTCAAGATCATGGTTCGTAATTTCTCACCACCATCACGAGTCATTCTTTCTTCAGCTGTAAAATCTTTTTTAATATCAATTTTTTTTATTTTTATCATCATCATCATTATTTTTCTGAGTTGCCCAGACGACAATAAATTAATGTTCCTGGCATTTTTACTGGAAGTGATTTTCGATCAATTTTTTTATTTTTCAAATACCTACGAATTTGACCGTACCTAGAGGCAATAAAAAGTATCCCATCATTTTTTTTGAGTAAATCCATGGTATAAAAAAGTCCAAAACCACCGGTTCGAAGTCTTCTGGTAGTGATACCCTCTTTTAACGAGTGTTCGATTGCTTCAATATCATTTAGAAATAAATATTTTTGTTCTAATTTGGCTGGGATACTTACCCCAAGATCAAAAACTCCAATTTCATTTGGACTCAATAAAACAATGTATCGCTCAGAGCCGGAATGATCTTTTGCATTTTGTGTGAGTTCAGAAAAAAGAAGCTGCAAATCGAATGCTCTATCTTCTGAAATTTTATTGCCTTGTTTTGCTAAGAAGTTTTCAAAAAACATTGGCTTCAGAGATCCCTCAAACCACTCAAGAGAAAAATCAGATTGATGCACAGGGAGTGCTTTAATTGAATTAAGATGAGGATAAATAGAGTATTGAATCCCCAAAACCCTCAGCTCATTTTCAAGCAAAGCCAATAGAGCAATTCCAGAAGGTTCAGATTTGATGTCTCTCGGAAAAATTAGAGCAATGGATGTTGGCTGAGTGTGCGCCACACTCAAAGTCTCAAAAAACCATTTTGGATACTGAATAGATAGTGTTTTTGATGCAAATTTAATCGTTTTTTTCATTGCGTATTATTAGTTTTACGCATTTAACTAAAAAAAACAATATTATTGATTTTTTTTAATATATTTAATTATATATAATTGATTTTAATGATTATTTATTGCGTAATACTTTCATTACGATATAAGTGATTCATTATTTTGAAGCACTTTGATTCAAATTTTATTGCGCAACGCAGCAAGCGCATGTATCTTACGCTACATGCAAGAGCAGTTAGCCATTCAAAATTTATTGCAAGCGCGTCTCGGTGAGATGAAACGGAAAAATCCGTCTTACTCGGTTCGTGCGTTTGCAAAAAAAGTAGGACTCAATTCCGGAGCACTTTCCGCTATCTTGAATGGCAAAAGAAACGTTTCCGAAATTCTTGCCCGCAGAATTGCTGAACGCTTGATGCTCGATCCACAAGAGCGTGCGGAATTATTTTCTTTGTTCCCTGAAAAACGCCGTTATCAAAAAGAAGGAATGAAAACTGATTCCGTAGATCCTACTTATTTACAATTAAGTGCGGCTCAATACCGCGTAGTGGGAGAATGGCAACATTTTGCAATTTTAACTCTTCTTGAAGTGCAAGATTTTGATTCGAGTGCTGAATGGATTGCGAAACGTTTAAATCTGAGTGTAACCAAAACCGAGCAATCCATTGCCCGCATGATTTCAATTGGAATGTTAGAGCGCAATGAAGACGGCAAACTCATTAAGGCGCCACAAAAATTTAGAACAACAGACGACGTTGTGGATACCAGTATTCGTCGTTCGCATGAAGAAACTTTAGAGCTCGCAAAGGAATCGTTATCACGTGATTCAATCGATGAACGTGATTTCACGCACATCTCTCTTGCGATTGATCCTAAAAATATGAGCATGGCCAAAGAACTCATCCGTAAATTTCAGGATGAATTTGCAACGTTAGTGGAATCGGGTAATCAAGCGGAAGTATACCGACTCTCCATGCAGTTTTTTCCGTTGTCTGTGTTAGAGAAAAATTTGGAGAAGAAAGTATGAATAAAAATTTATTAATTTTAATGTTAATGGGTTCAAGCCTGATGTCGAGTGGAGCTCATGCACAAAAGGTTGGGAATGGTGGCGGTGAAGATGTGGAATTCCATAAAATCACTTCTGAAGTTGAAACCTGGATGGTGAATAACAATAACCTCGGGCAACTCAGTACTAAATTGCAACTCGGTTCGATTAACAGTAATGATTTTTTAACTAATTTTTCAAATGCTGTGAATTCAACTACATTAACTTTTCAAGATGCACCCGTAATTGTTGCCGGGCAAATTCGTATTTGTGGTAATGATATCAACCCTAACCGCATTGTTTGTAATCGTGAAATGTGGAATCACCAAACCGCTGGAAATCTTAAGTATGCGATTGTACTTCATGAATATTTAGGCGTTGCCGGCTATGAGAAAAACATTCTGAATTATTCACAATATCCGATTTCAAAAAATATTTTGGATTTTGTGTATGAAAAAAATGTATTTGAATTGGGTCTTGAAAAGCGACCGAATAGTTCGATCAATAATCCTTCAAATAAACCAAACTATCTTGAAAAACTAAATATAATGTATTTAAGCGGTTCAAAACCAGAAATAGATAAACTATTGGATCTTGCATGGACTGGAAGATGCTTTTTCAACAATGAACCCTCGATTCCATATGGTGCTGCCTTACTTATGCGCCAAAAAACTCTAAAAGATGCGGGTCCAATCCAAATTAAAACTGTAGAATATCAAGCTGCAATTTTCGGCATCAAAAATGAAAATGAAAAACATTATGATGATCTTTCTGTAAAAGATTTGTTGTTTGCAGAAGATCCTTTTTTTCTAGATGTGTATTTTGACAAAGATAGCAT
>CANBTI010000041.1 GCA_947372355.1 Bdellovibrionales bacterium
TTTTCTCTGCCTTCTTCGATTTCATGTTTCAGTAATGTTCTTTTTGGAAATGAAAATCCTTCTGATTCAACGATTGCTCTAGAATTTCTAAAATAAACGCGACCCGTTCCATAGCGATCAATCAGATCTAGCGCCTTCTCTCGATTACCAAGAGAACTTGCCGCCTCTTCGGCAACTTTGACGTAGTTTTCATGCTCAAGTTTAAATTTTTCTAAAGAGGGAAATCGCGCTGGATCAATCAGATGAAGACGCGAAAAATGTCCATCAATTCCGAGTTGCTCTGGTGTGGCGGTTAAGAGTAAGAGTCCTGCTGATTTTTCTGCAAGTGATTTTAAAAGTTGGTATTCTGGGCCTGGCTCCGCTTCATTCCATTCAATTCGATGAGCTTCATCCACAATCACTAGATCCCAGTCTTCTGTTTTAAGTAATCCTTGTTCGAAATAATTAGCTACCGATTCCACGCTTAAGATCACGCGTTCTTGATCAGCGATATCACCCATCTCTAAGGATTCTGTGGTTTGAGAAGCGGGAACCCAGAACGAAAGATGGAAGCGACGAAAGAGTTCCACAAACCATTGATTGATTAGAGATTCAGGAACGATGATGAGCACTCTGCGAATCCGTTCACTGGCAAGCAGGCGATGCATGATCCAGGCGGCTTCAATGGTTTTACCGAGTCCCACTTCATCGGCTAAAAGTGCGCGCGGAAGCCCGCGACTAGAGATTTCTTTGGTAACATAAACTTGATGGGGAAGGAGTTGTACCTTCGGACCGATCATCCCACGCGCTTCAGAGTGTAAGTGACGGTGAAAGTATTCCAGGGATTTTCGGCGAAGGGAAAATGCTTTGAGTGTATCCCATTGGCCGGCGATGAATCTTTCTATGGGGCGCTGAAGGGTGAGTTTAGAGCTGAGTTCTGATTCGCAAAATTCCACACCATTGATATCGATGTACCAATTTAAATGGTCTCGCGTTTCAATGCGTTCCACTGTGATGGATTGGCCTTCGCGATTTTGAACTTTTTCTCCCTCGCGATATTCGAGCCTTCTGAGTGGAGCATTTTTTTTACGATACATCCGAGTTTGACTCGCTGATGGAAAGAGTAGAGTTACAGCCGTGGAATCGAGTGATTCCACAAAACCAATGCCGAGTTCTGGCTCGCCATCGCTGGTCCAGCATTGTCCGATTTGAAAGTGGTTGCGAGGATCGATCATTTTAAATTATTTGTATCTCAATGTAATTGGTTGATTCACTTTAATTAATAAATAATGATTATTTATCAATTGACCAAAAGTGTCAATTTGTAATATAATTCATTCATGAAAAATTTCAAATCACTATCAGTAATGGTTTTGTCTCTATTTCTATCGGCGCAAACTTTTGCATCAGAATCTCACGTATCACACGTTTTTTTCAAAGAAAAAGATCAAATGTCTCCATTCACCATTGATATTGTGAAATCTAATCATGATTATGTAAGTTACATCTTGAAAATGGACGGAGAAATTCAAAAGAAGCTTTCTCTCCCGGTAAAATTTGAATCCATTACTGATCAAGCAAGTTATCGCGCCAAAATCAGCGGTTGGGCAAAAGGTACAAAAATAACCTCTACTGTTGTTGGTGCGATTACTGGTTTGTTTACGGTGGTTTTATTTGAAACCAGTTCACCAAATGGAAGTGGTAATCCAATTGGGGAAATAATGGGTATTGTTTCTGGTGCTGCTTTAGGTGGTCTAGCTGGCTACTATGGTAGTGGAATGTTTTTTTATAGTGTGAATGAAAGAAACGTTGTGACTACACTCATGAGTTCGAAAGTGATTAATTCTGATAAGCCAGTGATTCTTGAGTATGATGCGATGGAAGCGGTAGATCTTTTAGATTCTGAGCTTAAAGCCTTAAAGTAAAATACAAAAAACCCCCATCACAAATCATTATGATGGGGGTTTTTAAAATTAAGTTAAATCGCCTTTTAAGGAAGCTTTGCGATTACGGATGAAATCTTCGTGATGTCTTCACCGCGACAGCCGGAATCAGAGCAAACTTTAGAAACATAACAGCCGTTTTTGTAATCAAAATCTTGTTCGCCGCGTACTAAAACGCCTTCTACTTCACCAGTCGTGAGGTTAAATACCGCAGAACCAGAGTTTCCGCCGTAGCTATCGGTGTTGGCAACTAAGAAGCCGTTGTTAGATGGATCACGAACTTTCGCGCCATCATCAATTTTGGTAGGCAATCCAGATGGATGACCAATCATGAGAAGGGAGTCGCCCTTTTTCAATTCATTGCTCGTTGTTCTTTTTGCAAGTTTAAGTGGCTCGTGATTCGTAACATCGCGATCTAACTCGATCAAGCCAAAGTCAGCGCCTTTATCTTCTTGAGTGCGATAGATGATATTTTTGCAACCGACTACATCGTTGGTAGGAACCTCAGAAGGGTAGATGCCTTTTTTCGTCACACCGTAACCGAATACAAATTTTGTGGATTGGCAATCGCTCATGTCTTTAATGCAATGACCAGCGGTGAGCATGATGTTTTTAGCAATGAGTGAGCCCGAGCAAAATCCGCCCGATGGCTGATCTGAATATTTTTCTGATTTACAAACGCCCATCGTATCTTTAAAACTCTGAGCGCTAATTTTCATCACTCCAGAAGAGTTCTGAGTAATATCGCCTGAACGAATCAACACCACGGTTGATTGCGCCAGTTTCAATTGAAGTGGGTTAGTCACTTCAAAAAGATCTTTACGGTTATCTTGTCCGTAAATCACTCCATGTGAATCTGCGTATGCGTTAATTGTGTTTAAGCCGAAGATTGCTACCAATGTATATAATGGTGCAATAAGTTTAGTTTTCATCGAATGCGTCCCCCTCCCCATCCTTGGGATTGTTATTTTAGAAATATCTAAGAGTACGTTCCTATTATCTCAGGGGATTTTTTAAACTACAATGAATGATTAGAAATATAAATTGACGCTAATTAATCAAACTGATGATCTGCGATGGTTGATCCACACGAAACCAAGAATGAACACGGTGAGGGAACCAATATAAAATGGAAGAGATGCTTTAAGTCCGAAGGCTAAGAGTCCGGAAAGAGGGCCAAAAATGCGAGCTAAACTACTCATTCCTTCTTTGAGTCCGATCACGGCGCCTTGCTCATGTTGTGCCGCTCCCTTAGATACGAGAGATGCCAATGTTGGATTGATGAGCCCCGAGCCAAAAGCGAGCGGGACTGCAGTAATAAAAAACGAAAAGTAGGTAGGACTTTGTGAAAACATCAACATCGCGATCCCTTGAACGAAAAGTCCGATCGTTAAAAGTTTTGCTTCACCGTATTTGGGAACAAGTCTGCGGATCAATCCGCCTTGGATGAGGGCTCCTAAAATTCCCGACCACATCAAAATCATTCCCGTTTTGTAAGCGGCCTCTTCGGTGGCAAGGGTGAATTTGGTTTGGATGAAAAGAGAGAACACTTGCTCGAGATTTGAAAATGCGAAGGTGGCAAAGAAGGTGGAAACAATCGCCAGCACAAGGGCTGGATTATGTCTGACCGTTTTAAAGGTTTCAAATTGTGCAATCCTTCCTGAGCGAGGTTTGCTAGCGCGAGCTTGTGCCTGCAATTCAGGAGAAAGACTTTCATCCAATCGGAAGTACGCCAAAATCAAATTGAGTAAACAAAAAGTACCGGCGATGATTCCGGGAGCGGCTAGTCCTAATTTTGAAACGGAGATTCCACCAATCGGGGGCCCAAGGGTAAATCCAATCCCGAATGCTGCACCAATGAGGCCCATGCCTTTTGCGCGATCTTCTGGCTTAGTGACATCGGCGATGTAGGCTTGAGCGGTAGAAATATTGGCTGCAAAAATTCCGGCGAGAGCGCGAGATAAAATGAGAAGCCAAAGGGTGTGTGAGAACGCGAATAAAAAATAAGAAAGTACAGAGCCGGCAAGAGACATCAAAATAATAGGACGGCGCCCGTGACGATCGGATAAACGGCCCCAGATCGGAGAAAAGAAAAACTGCATGAGTGA
The DNA here is from genome assembly GCA_947372355.1 of Bdellovibrionales bacterium. GTDB lineage: Bacteria > Bdellovibrionota > UBA1018 > UBA1018 > CAIMNF01 > CAIMNF01. The sequence continues at coordinate 4,031 of CANBTI010000041.1, forward strand.
ATAAATAGAGCCTAAAAGAGCCAATTCGTAAGTGTTGGCACCAAAATCACGGCCGTAAATTCCCACCAGTGGAATGATGATCCCAAAACCAACGAGATCCAAGAACACGGTAGTGAAAATAACAACTAAAGGAGATCTTTTCATATTCAGTTGTTTAACAAACTTGGGCCAAAGCCACAAATTTAATGTACACTTTGCGCATGAGTAAAGTTCCTCCAAAACTCAGTTGGGGCGATGGGCCAACACAGTATTTTTTCGAATTAACGCCGGATCAGGTGATGAATGCCATTGAGAAGCATCCAATCTTGGGTGAGCGCCGTTATTGCACAGGTTTTTGCCAGCCGCTTGCCAGTTTTGAAAATCGAGTTTACGAGGTGGAATTTGAAGATCCAAACACGGGTGCAAAATCACGGCATGTGGTGAAATTTTATCGCCCCGGCCGCTGGACCCGCGAACAGATTTTAGAAGAACACGAATTCATGCTCGATATTTTAGAAGCGGAAGTTCCAGTCGTGGTTCCCCATTATTTTGAAGCCCCAGGTGAAACCCTTCGCACCAGTGATCAGGGGTTGTTTTATTGCCTTTATCCAAAAGTAGGCGGACGCCAACCCGAAGATTTACCCCGTGAAAAATTAGAACAACTGGGGCGTTTAATTGCACGCATGCATCTTGTGGGTGAAAAGAAAAAAGCAATTCACCGCGTGCATCTCACGCCTGAAACTTACGGACGTGCGTCCTTGAATTTTCTCCTGAGCGCTGGTTGTGTGAGTGCCGATTTTGAATCTCGTTTTGAAAAATGTGTGAATGAGATTGTGGTGCGTTCTGAAAAATTATTTATCGGACAACCGCTTCAGCGCATTCACGGAGATTGTCATGCGGGAAATATTTTGTGGAATGAAAAGCTCGGACCATTTTTTATTGATTTCGATGACATGGTCGTGGGTCCGCCGATTCAAGATCTTTGGTTGCTCGCTCCCGATCCGGATCAATTGCAATGTTTGATGGATGGTTATCACATGATGATGGATCTTCCTCAGGGGAGTGTGAAGTTAGTAGAATCGTTACGCGCGCTACGCATGATTCATTATGCCACTTGGATTGCAAAACGATACGAAGATCCAGCCTTTCAAAAGGCATTTCCGCAGTTTGAATCTCCCCGGTATTGGGAAGAACTCACTTATGATTTGGAAAAACAGTTAGGAAGAATCGAAGAATGAGCATAGACGATTTCAAAAAAGATTTTTCGACTCGTGAAGGAATTCATTTTAATAATGCAGGAAGAGCGCCCACTTCGCGTTCGGTTTCTGAGCGTTTGATGGGGCTCGTTTCGGATGGTGAACTGTTTGGATCACTCCGTGATTTTGAATTGGTAGAGGGTTTAGGGAAAGCTCGAAAAAATTTAGCAGCATTTTTGGGTGCTGAAGTAGAAGGGGTGGCTTACACCTCGAATACGGCGAGCGCGCTTTCTCAGGCGGCACTCGGTTTTCCGCTTCGTCAATCCGATGAAGTGCTCGTGCTCGATCAAGAGTACGCTTCTAATTTTTATCCCTGGAAAGTGGCTTGTGAAAGATCGGGCGCAAAATTCACCGTGATCGAATCGGGTGAATCGGGGAGTGTGGAGTTTGCTTCAGGTGGGGCACTGAGCGGCAGAATCTATAATGCAATTAAACCGGGAGTAAAAATCGTAGCTCTTTCTTGGGTACAATTTCAAACCGGTGCGGTGATGGATTTAAAAGAAATCGGAGAAAAAGCCCATTCTGTTGGAGCGTATTTAGTGGTGGATGGAATTCAGGGCTTAGGACAACTTCCGTTTTCACTTCGCGATTTACCTGTAGATTTTGTAGCGGGTGGATCTCACAAATGGATGTGTGGCGCTCTCGGACAAGGTTTTTTGGCTGGAAAAAAAGAGTTTTTAGATCTTTTAACTCCCACCATCATTGGCTGTGGAACGTTCAATCGTTTTGGCAATTTTGCTGATCCATCTGCAGTGATGGAATCCTCAGCTCGAAAATTTGAACCCGGTGGATTTGCATTCATGCCTTTGTTTGCTCTTGATTCAGCAGTTCAATTACTCTCTAAAGTAGGGATGGAAGAAATTGCATCTGAGATTTTTCAATTGAGTTGCATCCTAAGACGCGGATTAGTGACACTCGAAGCTTACGGTCTTAAGTTAATTTCTTCGATCGATCAACGTTCAGGAATCACCAGTTTTAAAGTTCCACTCGAGGTAGAAGTAAAGCTTTTGCAGGCTTGTCGCGATTCAAATATTGCAATTGCGAAACGCGGTGATTTTATCCGCGTAGCCATTCATGCATTTTGCGATGAAGAGGAAATCGAAAGATTCTTGGGCGTATTGCAGGGGTGTTTAGGAATTACTTGATTCCGTAGCCACTGAGTTCTTGTTGATACCAAGCTTTTAAAATTTGTTTAGAAACTTCTGGAGTTGTTCCCCAATGTGCAGCCACATCAACATTGAGATCTTCTAGTGGTTGTTGATTTTGAGTGGTAGCAGCCAAGATCATCGCATTCTTTGCGCGACTCAATTCAACGCCATAAAGACGTTTTGCATATTCACTGACATCAGCATCCGTGCGAGCTCTATCTTTTGCTAAAATTGCCCAAGATTGCAATGTTTGAGAAATTAAAATTCCTTTGTCTTCTGCCAGGGCATATTTTTGTGCAAAAGATTTTCCTGCAGTGATTGCCACCTGTTTTTCTAAAGTGGCTGACTGCGCGATTACGTCGGCTGAAATTTCAGCGTTTTCACCTTGCGCATTCAAAGCATTTCCAAAGCTGTCATAAATAATTCCCGTTGGGCTATACCAAAAACCATTCGTGAAGGTAATTCCAGGGTAGTAAAATGGATCTTGGTACATCCAAATTTTCATTCCATTGGAGTAGTAATTACAACCTGGACTTGGGATGTTTTGGCTGCAGCCATGCCCATAAATATCAAACCAAGCACTTTGGTAAGGATCATTTGAAGTCGCGTTATTGCATGCTGAAAGTGATCCAAGTAGGGTAGCTAAGGTTAAAAGTTTTGAGATTGATTTCATGGGCCGACTTAATCAGAAAATAGGCTATAAATCAACATTAATGCATCTAGGCCCTCCCTGATTAGGATTGACATTATTCAAGCTTAATAAAAGAATTATTTTAGGAAAATTTTTATGGCACAGAAAAAAAAATTACGTCTGACCAAGAGTTTGTTTGAAGTCCAAAATGCATTTAAATCAGCCAATGTGAGTAATGACATGATGCTCTGGTTTAATGCGAATAAAGATCGCGCTTTGTTCATGGCAACCTTGGTTAAAGTGGACATAGAAAAAAGTAAAATTGTTCTTCAGTTAAAAGAAAAAGTGCCTTTCCTTGAAAAACAAAAACAATGCTACTTGAAACTTTTTGATGATGAAGGAGTGTCGAGCTGCAACGTGAGTCAGATTGTAGATATGCTTCTTGTTCTTGATTTTCCAAATGAAATTGTCATGTCGGAACGCAGACGCAGATGGCGCGCGCAGTTTAATAAAAATGATGGCAAGAATGCGACCATTCACTTCAGCGGCCAAGATTTGATTTTTGAAGTTTTGAATGCATCGAATTCTGGATTAGCGATTCGATTGGATGATCGCATCAAACTTTCCCCTCATTCTGCTCAAGAATTAAAAGTATTAAAACTAAATGGAATTGATCTAGTGGATACCTCTGCTTCAGTAGTGATGCATCCATCTGGAATATCTTGTGGATTGAATCTCAGTAAGGAAATTCCTGAAAAAGTATTTGATCAATTTATTTATGTGGATCGCCCACTAGCGATTGATCCAAAAAAACTTTATGCAGATCTAGAGTACCGTGAAGTGGTTCTCAGCAATATGAAGCAAGTTTTAGCTAAAATTGAGAAAAAACCAAAACTCGCAGGTGGAATCAAAGCATTAAAAATCAATCGGGATGGCTCAAATTATTTGAAAGATCACGTTGAGCTTTTGTGTGAAACTATTTGTTCGGTAGGTAAGGTTTTGGGATGGATGACCGAAGGAACCATTGAAAAGTTAATTTATGTAGCCTATTTGCATGATGTGAGATTTTTAGAACAACCTCATTTAGCAAGAATTGCTGATTATGATGAGTTCAAAGAAAAGAAATCGATGTTGAGTATCGTAGAGCAAAAAATGTATCTCGAGGCTCCCGCTTATAGTGTGATGATTGCTTCAGAAGACGCTCAAAATTCTCCCGACGTAGAAAAAATTCTGAGTCAGCAAAAAGAACGACCAGAAGGGAATGGATATCCTGCTGGATTAAAATACCCCCAACTTTCTCCGCTTTCTTGTCTCTTCATCATTTGTCATGAATTCGTAGATTACATTCTCACTGAACCCAACTGGAGTTTTAGAGAGTTCGTCGTTCGATCTCGGCCCGTTTACAAAGGGCCTTATTTTGCGAAAATTCTCCAAGCGGTGATGTCCCTCGAAAAAACCTAATTAATCCGCATAAGTGTTTGATATTACGATTAAAAATAATCCGATAATTCTTGATTAAATCGCTCAAGTATGAGATCATTTAACGAGAGGAGTTGAATGAGGGTTTACCAATTTTTAAGCACGATCATTTTTATATCGATGACCGCTTGTTCGGCTGGACAAGTCTCTAGTTCAATTTCTTCATTGGGCTCGTCTGTTTCTGCTTCTGCTACCGCAACTCCGTCTCCAACTGCAACTCCAGTTCCAACTCCTACGCCCACACCAACACCTGGTGCACCGAGTGCACCCACTTCTATTTCGATGTTTAATCCTTCGATCAACAGTGGAACTACGGGCACTCCAACCGTTACTGTTGGTGGAGTAACCAGTGGAAATACTGTTTATGTTTATTTGGATTCAAACACTTGTGTAGGCGCATCTGGTTCAGCAGTAGCAAGTGGAACAACTGTGAATGTTACGATGCCAACTGTTGGAATGTACGGTGTTGGGCACGTACTCTACGCAAGACAAATCACTCCAGGAGGATTAAATTCTGCCTGTTCCACCGCAAGCATTACTTACTACTACGTGGTACCAACAGCACCCACATCTCTTTCTGTGAGTATTCCAGCTGCCAATAGTGGAATGAGTTCAACGCCAACGATTACCGTTGGTGGAGTTTTAAATAACACTCGAGTTTATTTATATGCTGATTCTAGCTGTACGACTATTTTGGTAAGTGGAACAAATGTGAGTGGATCATCCATTGATTTACTCAGTCCTGTGCGTCCACCTGGTGCTTCTACTTTCTACGCGAAACAATCTTTTACCGGATATAGTTATTACTCCGCCTGTTCCACTGCGAGCGTTACCTATACTTACTTGCCACCGGCTGCGCCTACATCCTTAACCATGTTCCTCCCTCAAACCACAACCGGAACGATGTTAAATCCAGTGATTTCAATTTCTGGGGTGATTGATGGAAATACGGTAACTCTTTATTCAAATTCAACTTGTACAGTGTCCAGAGGCTCAACAGTTGCAAATTCTGGAGCCAACATTACCAGTTCAGCGGTGAGTGTGGGAGCAACGACTTTCTATGCAAAACAAGCTAGAGCGGATGGATCTATTTCTTCCTGTTCAACAGCGAATGTCACTTACACTTATAGTGCTCCCACTCCAACGCCCACTCCCAGTGTGGTGGTTTCTCAAGCGTCAGCCGGACTGGAAACAACTTGTGTGGTGACTTCTGCTGGAAAATTAAAATGTTGGGGAAGAAATTCAAATAATGAATTGAGAGATGGAACGACCACTCCTTCTAGTGTGCCGGTTGATATTCCTGGTTTTGAAACAGGAGTGACTGCGGTTGCCAGTGGGAATGGAGTGATCTGTGCAATTCAAAGTGGAGCTTTAAAATGTTGGGGAAATATATCTTCCGGACTCGCTTATGCTTACCCAAGTATTAGAACCTTAGGTACAGACAGTTTTACGAAACTTGCTTTCACTCATGCTCATGTTTGCGCGATCACCACAACAGGAGCTGCTCGATGTTTTGGTAACAGTATGGGATTTAAAACGATTACCACAGGTTTAGATTCTGGTGTCACTGCTGTTTCGGTAGGTAATGAATTTAGCTGTGCGGTTCAAAATGGAGCTCTGAAGTGTTGGGGATGTAATTATAGTGATCTCACCATTCTCAATACCGGTACCAATACTTGTAATATTCCAACGCAAGTTCTGGGTTTAGAATCTGGAGTCACTGCAGTCTCTATCACTGGAGACAGTTTGATTTGCGCAATTCAAAATGGAGCATTAAAGTGTTGGAGTTTTATGTATAGTGGAGGGTTCGGTTCAACGCCTACCGTGATTCCAGGGTTTGAATCTGGAGTGACCTACACGCAAGGAAAATGCGCTCTTAAGAATGGTGATTACCGTTGCTATTCAACTAACTCCATTCCTAGTGGTGTGATCGATGTGCAATCTACTTCGGTTGGAGGAAATATTTACAGCAGTTATGGATTAGGCGTATATGGGGTGAAAGCTTTAATTGTAGGAGAACAAATTTCAACCAGTCTTCACAATTGTTATCTTTTTAATTCAGGCGAATTTAAATGTTCGGGTGGAAATAGTAATGGCCAACTCGGTAATGGAACTTTTGTGGATTCAACTTCATTGGTGAGTCCGGTGGGGTTTTAATTTACTTCACCAAAGAAAAATTCGAAACCCACTCTTCGCCATTGGTGGAATTTGAATGGGTATAATAACTGGCAATACCAATCACTTCATAGGTGTGAGTGGTTTTATTCATTCGTAAAAGGGGCGCGCCTGAATCTCCAAAGCTCAAATGCGGAAGATCTCCTGTGGCATTACAAGCAATCAAATCATCTTCAAAACGACTCACCCGAATCAAGCCGGCTCTTTTAGTTCCATAACCTTTTAAGAAATGAGTGGTGAGTTCAATTTTTTTGGATAAAAAACTAAAACGAGCTAGCACTTCTCCATAACCATAACCCACCATCATTACGGATTCATTTACCAGTGGGTTAATGCTGCTTAAGGAATAAAATCCTAAACTTTCTAAAAGAAATAAGCTTTGTTTGTTGAAATCATTTTTAGAAATTTCAATCATTGCTTGATCTGAGTTTACGTCAAAAATGCTGGTTTGTAGTCCATTGGATAATCTGTACCAAGCTTCATTACTGAGATTTTCGTGAAGGTTTATTTTAAAATCTTTTTTAAAGGATTGCCCTTGAATTTCAACTTTAGTTGGCCATGAAGGTGTGTGAAGTTTTTGAAGTTTCGTATCTTTTGAGCCTACACAATGAGCAGCGGTCATGATTCTCAAGGGTTGATGAGAAATCAAAACTCCGGAGCAATATTTTATAGAACGATCTTGATAAGTGGTAACCACTTGTACCACGGGGGAAAATTTTTTGGTCACGCTTCCGTTTTCAACTGCAATTGAATGGGCACCATTGAAACTCAATAAAAGAAAGCTAATGAATAAAACTAAGTGCTTCATGAATGAAGTCCGTTCCTTGGCTCATCAAAGAAAGTATCTGGAGCAATGACCGTTTCCCAAGCCTTGTGCCATGGGTAAACTTTAATCAGGTCATGGTAGTTTTTCCAATCAATGGGTCTTAAATTACTTTTAATTGGAGAAGCAGCACCTTGGAACTTATTTAATTCGGATGTTATTTTATAAATAGGATGAGGAGTTGAGTTCAATCCATTTCTTAAAAGCGTACCTAGATCATCAAGAAGAATGTTGAGTCGAATGGAAATGTTGTGGATGTTTTTGGGATCTTTGCTCGCGAGTAAACTTTTTCCACGAATGCTGGTGCTTCCATAAAATTCATAAAAAGTAGCAGCAATGTGTGATCCTAGTGCTCCGTCTTCGCCAACATTTTGAAGTGCTTCACTTAATACAGCACCCATCCAAAAATGATAAGGTTTTGCAATCAAGCAACCATCTGATTTGATCCATTCAGGAATAGAGTAAAATCTGTTTTTTGCTTGAAACCACTGCGCATCTTTTAAGTTGGCATCAGTAGCGATGATTCCAATAGCGGTGAGTATCATAGCATGTTCGGATTCAAAATAGGGTATGACTTCGTTCATCGAAGCTCCGCGACTGGCGTAAACGCGAAGAAAAGTTCGAATTGCCTGTTCCTTTGATTTTGCACTTTTAAATTGTGGCTGTTGCTCAATCGTACGGTAAATAAAACCGATAAAATCTTCATTTTCTGGACGTTGATTTTCCAGAATTTCAGCCGCCATGGTTGATACCCAGTTTGAATATCTTGGATCAGAGAGTAAACGGCTCCAATCATCAGAAAACATGATTGAAATATTATCGGTACTAAAAATGGGTGGACTGAAATCAAAAGCTCTTAGTGAAAAGGGTTTTGCGATTTCAATGGCGGAGATAAAAGATTTTTTTTCACTGAAATTGAGTGGGGCGGCGAATGTGATGAGAGTTTCTTCAAGCTTTCTTTTTGGGCTATTTTTTTTAGCGATTTCATTGAATTGCATCATTCTTAACTTCGATGTTTTTGAATAAACCACCTGTTTTGAATTAAAATTGCGATAAAATGAAAGAAGTTTTGAATCTACTTTTTCGTGAGTGAGTTCTTCTGAAAGTGAGCCAGAGATTGCTTCAAGTTCAAGTAAACGCTTTAGCGATAGTTTCTTTTGATACTCGTGAGCGATCAATCGTAGATCGGAACTATTCCCTTGGCTTAAAAGCCAAGGGATACTGAGTTCACACTTTCCGTGACAACTTTCCATTAGACCTTGTCGAATCATTTTCGGTTCGTGGTTTTGAAGTGCTTTGGTGAGTTGTTTTTTATTTTGTGGATTTAAATTGTTGATATTCGGGAGATACTCTACAACCCGTTGGTTGATTTTTTCACACGATTCTGTGCTCCAGCCGGTATTGGGCTGAAGTAGAATAGTGAATGCGAAAAAGAGTATTGCTCCTAGTTTCACAATTTCTCTCTTAGCCGCTATAAAGCATGTCTTCACCGGTATCTAGTGACCAGCTCTCTACGAAATAATTATCATTATTATGATTAAGGTGAAGAATATTATAAAGTTGGCTATCTTTAGTGCTCACTTCTGTAGCAATTTCGCTTAAATCTACAAGATCGGTTTCTTGGAGTGAACCATTTTTAGTAAGATAACTTACAATTTTTGCATAAGCTTTTTCTTTTTGATTTCTATTCAAATGATCAGCATGGGTTACTAAGGATTGTGCGGCTTTTTCGATAGTAGCTTTATGTCCTTGATCTGCAAAAGACATTGAGGGTGCGGCGAAGAGAAAACCTGCAATGAGAGCAAACAATTTTAAATTTTTCATTTTCGTATTCCTATCTTTTCCGGATTTTACTGCCATGCTGAAGTGCATATCTGTTGAATCCAATTTGTAAACTGGTGCCATAATATAGTAATGGATTAAAATTGTACACAATGATTATTCAATAATGGCTATGAATGCGAACTGATTCAATACAAAATGCGCTAAAATCCTTCTTTTAGTTAATTAAACAATATTAGTTGACAAAACACCTAAAACACGTTAAAACCCTGCCATGAATACGGTTCCGAGCAAGCTTGATTTCCATTTCCTGATCTGCACGAATGCCCGCGATAACGGCAAAGATTGTGCTTCAAAGGGATCTCAGCAAATTTTAGACGAATTAAAATCATGGGCTAAGGAACAAAAATTCACTCAAAAAATTAGAATCAATAAATCCGGATGTCTCGGACGTTGTGAAGAGGGCGTAGTGGCAGTGGCTTATCCCTCTGCTGAATGGCTTGTGAATATTGGAACGAATGAACTTGAAGAAATGAAAAAATTTGTTCAATCAAAAGTAGGTTCATGATGAAATACCAAAAATTTATTTCATTGGTTTTATTTCTTGGATTGATTTTATTCACTCATCAGGTGCATGCGAGTGTTGAATCCATTTTTACTTCCGGAAATGTGGTTTATCAATTGAAATACACCACTACCATTAAAGTGGCACATGAAAATGATCCATCCCTCTATTTAACTAAAGCTTATCGCCAATCCAATTATCTGGTAGGACAACTTGCTTATTTAAAGCTTCGTGAAAATGGATCTGCAACCGGTGCCCCTCTTCGTAAAAAAGAAGATGTGGTGATCACGAACATAAATGAATTAGATTCAACATCGGCTGAAATCACTTACGCCTATAACGGCGAAGTGGTGCTCGATCATTCAGGATTAAATCATTACACTATCTATTTACCCGAAAATTATGAAGTGATTGATCAATTAAGCGTGAATGAAATCGCAGCATGTTCCTTTGCTCCGGGATATGTGGTGAATGAAGATCTGCTCACCTTCTATTGGACCCCATTTAATAAATACTGCAAAATTCCATATCAAACTGTAGAGGCAAGTTTAACTCCCGTAACAGCAAAAGTAACTTATCCTGATTACCCAAGGCTCGTTAAAAATGGTGTGGTCAGTGTTGCGGTGGTCGTAGGTAAAATGGATGAACGCTCTACCAATAATCCTTATGGAAGCGATCAATCTTGCATTGAATACAAAGAGGTTGTGCGTAAGTTGTATAGCTTAGGTCTTAGAATCACCAAATCCAATATTCCTAGAAACCAAGATCTATCGAGTGAAGAAACTTATGAGGGCACAATTGGTCATTTGAAGATGGTGGTGAATCTTGTATTTGGAAATTCAATTTACTTAGATAAAAAGCCTTCACTCTTTGATTTCTATTCTCACTTCATGAGGCTCTCTCAAGAGAGTTCGTTTGTGGTGTACAGTGGTCATGCTGGTTTTTTACTCATGCCTGGTTCAATCACTTTCCATTCTCAGTTTCCATTGGTGTTAGATCAAGATCGCTATCAAATTTTTGTGATCAATGCTTGTCAAACAGATGTGTTCATTCATCCCTTGCTAGGAGTGAAGGATTCAAAAAACTTAGATCTATTCATCAATGGCAGAGAATCGATCATCAACGCCAAGGCAACAACTGCGATGCTCAATGCAATCTCTTTGTGGGCAAGAAATGACACTTGGACCAGTTATCCAGAGCTGGTGAGGCAAATGGATAGTGTAGATGCCATGCTCGGAGTGGTGGGAGAGCAAGATAATCCAACAGAACCTTATGTCCCCTCTCAAATTCTTCCCAAAAAGAATTGATAACTTGCCGCGGTAGTGTGTAAACTTTCAGGCATGCTCGATATCAAATTCATTCGCGACAACGTAGACGCTGTTAAAAAAGCCATTATTCAAAAAAAGGTTCATCTCAATCTGGATGAATTGCTAGGAGTGGATCAACAGGTTTTAGATCTGAAGAAAAAACTTCAAGTGCTTCAAGAAGAAAAAAATGCGACAGCGAAATTAGTGCCGAAAGCGAGTCCCGCAGATCGCCCGGGTTTGATTGAGCGCGGACGTGCAGTGGGACAAGAGATCGCCAAGCTTGAACCTGAAGCGAATGCAAAAGAAGAAGAGTTAAAAAAATTATTGTGGCTCACGCCTTTGGTTCCTGCGAGTGATGTTCCCGTAGGATTAGATGATTCAGAAAATGTAGAGCGAAAAAAAGAGGGAACTATTCCTGAGTTTCCATTCGCACTTCGGGATCACGTAGATATTATTTTACAAAACAACTGGGCTGAATTTGAAAGAATGGCAGCGGTGGCGGGTAGTCGGATGCTGGCGCTCAAAAATGAATTGGCACTTTATGAGTTCGCTGTGATTCGTTACACCCTTGATCTTCTCATGAAAAAAGGTTCACAAGTGATCACGGTGCCTGCGATGGTGCGAGAAGCTGCGTTGTTTGGAACAGGCCATTTTCCGGCCGGACGCGATCAAGTTTATTATCTTCCTGAAGATGATCTTTATCTTTCTGGAACTGCAGAAGTGCCAATCACTTCCCTTCATAGTGGAGAGATCATGAGTGAGTCTCAGTTGCCGATGCGATACGGCGGATTTTCTCCTTGCTTCCGTCGTGAAGCGGGAAGTACCGGAAAAGATGTGCGCGGACTCATGCGCGTTCACCAATTCAACAAGGTGGAACAATTTGTATTTTGTAGAAATGATGCTGAAGAATCCGCCTACTGGCATAACGAAATTTTAAAAACTTCAGAAGAAATTGTTCAAGCCTTTGAACTTCCTTATCGGGTGATCGAAGTTTGCACCGGAGATATGGGTGCGGGTAAATATCGCATGCACGATCTTGAATGTTGGGTGCCATCTGAAAAGCGTTATCGCGAAACTCACTCTTGTTCTAGTCTTCATGATTGGCAAGCTAGGCGCGCGAATCTTCGTTATCGCGATAAAGATGAAAAGGTGAAGTTCATTCACACGCTCAATAACACGGCAGTTGCAACGCCGCGCATCCTCATTCCTTTGATTGAAAATCATCAATTAGAGAATGGTGCGATTCACATTCCTAAAGCACTACAGCCTTACATGGGCGGCATGGATCGAATAGGCGGACGTTGATATTTTGGTTATAACGCGGGACTTTATTCGTCAAAAAGATGACGATTGCATAGCTGCGAGTCAAGGTACAAAATAGATCTTAGGAACGTGTTTGTTATATGGATCATCTCATTTTAAGCCCAGTAACCGGAATATTGAACGAAGAGAATGTTGTACTCGATTACGGTGAGCACGAGGGGAAAACAGTAAAAGAAATCCAAGAAATCGATCCAGATTTTTATGAGTCTTTGATCGAGCAAAAGGGCGTGGGAGTGTACGCAATCAAGCGTGAGGCCTACATCGATGGAAATAAAACTTTCCGTTTATATCTGAATCCTCTTGCTCAGATGGATCAGTAACCGATAAATTTTTGTCATGTTCGAACCCGTTTCTAGAGGTGCCTCCCAGGATACCTTCAGACAGCATTCTGTAGTTGCCAGCAAATTACTAGATTCCTACTCCATGTTTGATTGGGGACGTATGCCCGACGGCATTCCCAATCGTGGAAAATTTCAATCCTACATTCAAGCCTTTATTCATTCTAAGATTTCTTCAGTAGAAGAATGGAAAAACTTTCTGCGATCCATGGATGCCTTGGCGTTGAGAAAAAATGCACCCGCTGCTTCTCATTTTAACGAACTCGCAGACAGCTTCCCAATCAAAAGTAGTGATCTTGGAATCATCAGTGAAGCAAATTTTCATTCAGGAAATTTTGAGAATTCTAAACTCACTTCGAAAATGATTCAAAGTGGAGAGCAATGTTATTTGTTGAGTGAGTCTTTTCAGGAAGAAAAAATATCAACCGTAAATGTATTAGGAAAATCTGTTTTAGATTTTAGCGCTTGGAAAAAACTAAATGGAAGAAAGTGTTTACCCTTTGAGTTTGATTGCGAATTCGATGGTGAGTTTCCCAAAGTCACTCTTCGTTGCGAGCAAAATTCAAATTCAACAGAAATCACACTTACTGAAGCATCCTTGATTACAGAGCTTTCAGCTAAAAGTTTAGAAGAAGTCATTTTAAAAGCCGTATGGATTGCTGGATTTACCCAGTATCAAATGAAAAAGGTAAGTCCTGACCAGCTTAAAAAAAGCATTCGGATCCGCATGGGAATGGAACAAGTGAATTCAGGCGTGGAATTTGTTTTTTTAGGGGTGATGATTTCTTTCACGGAAATTGAAGCCCAGTTACAAAAGTATTATTCAAGTACAGTTTGGGGAAAAACAGTGCTTGAAATTCAAACTCAAGCTCGATCAAAAGGTTTTGCAGATTGGAAAAGATATTGTTCCGAACCCGCACCTTGGCTTGATTCAGAATTAAAAAATAGTTTTTCCAATCAATATCAAAAATTAATCTTAGGAATCTCCACATGTTTGTCAGAGTAGAAACTGGTTTTAAATCTGAATTTATCGATCCAGAAGCACTTCGTATGCAACGAAAAATTGCGGAGATTCATCCTCAATTGGCAGAAAAAATTAGATGGGTACGAAAACTGAAATGTTATTGGCTTAATTTCAATGCCCCCCGCGATAAAGTGATTCAAACGATTCAACAGGTTTTTAAAATTCCAGTGACTCAATGGTTATTTACAGGAGATTTATTGCCATCTGCAGCTGGTAGTTCGGGAACTTTGCAGGATTTAATGCAAGAAGCGCCTTATCGTCCGGGTGTGTTCCACGGTATTGAAAAAAGAAAACGAATCAACGTTCACGATGAAGAAGCGAATGTTTTAACCGATATTTTTAAAACATTATTGGGAACTGAAAACTCCATTGGTGGAATCATTACCGGTGAACTTTTACTCATTGAAGGCGCTAAGCTCACTCAATCAGATCTGGAATGGATTGCTCGCCATTGGTTTGCTCATGAGCAAAGTGAATCTTGGTCTCTAATGGCAGAAGATGAGTTAAAGAAAAATGCAAGATTTCAGTCTGATCAAGTAGCAAAATACTTAGGCACAGCTCCAGTAGAAGCAAGATCACGTTTGTTGCAATTTAGACAAATGGGCCAACCCTCGGTAAAAGAATTGAGTTGGAATCGCATTGAAGAGTTATTTAGATCAACATTGCCAATTTATGAAAAACACTCCTCATTAAAAGAAGAAGAATGGGCGTTGCAGCCAGAAATTCGATTTGCTTCTGATTCATTGTTAAGCAATACCCGATTAGAAACCGAATTTCACCTTTCACTTCAACAGTTGGAAAGTTTTGCAGAAGGTTTCCCCGTTATTTTACAAACGGTTCTGGGTGTATTGCCAGATCCAAAAAGAATTTGGTTTGGTGAAAGTTATGGTCACCATCCGATCCGAGTGAGAGATGAATTTGAAACAGCATTAAAGGCCGTTTCTGAAACCACCGCCACTCCGATTGTTCAAATGAAACTTTTTGAAGACACTCACGAAAATGAACCTTCCTACTTTTGGTCTTCTTCTTTAGGTGTAAATGCCAATAAGAGTGAAGTGTTGGAATCTTCATCTGAGAATATCGAATTGATATGGGTAGGGGATCAAGAACTTCCTGCTTTCCAAGATTTGGTTTATGTACAAAATCTAAAATCTGCATTGCAATATGCGATGGATGCAAAATCCATTTCATTTGTATTGTCTTGTGCGGGCAAAACCTTACTTGAAGTGCTAAAAAGAGCAACACCACTTTCATACGGATTTAATCTTAATATCAGTGGAAATGAATCTTGGTTTCAAAAATCATTAGAAACCCCGATGTCATTGAGTCAAATATGGGGTATTCGTCCGGATCAAAAAAACTGGCTTTGCAATGAACTGACTTTAAGAGGCATTTCATTTTTTCATTTGGGAAGCAATAACCTCAGTGGTGATGTGAAGATCATTCAAAATTCTGAAACGAAACTTCAATTAACGATTACTGAATTTTTTAAAACTGCTTTGGTGAGTCCAAATGAAGTTTTACTGGATCAACCTATTTATTCTTTCAATGAGAGAGTGGAAAGAAGAATTCAGCCCATCAAATTTAAAAATAGATACTCAGTGGAAGAGTTACTTCTAAAACCTGAATCCTATCATGCTAGTATTGCTTCACCGGTGGTACTCAGACCGGATTTCAATCACTGGGCTGGAATCATGATTCTCAGCGATTTGTGCGGGGAAGAGTTTTCTACCGAGCACATGGAATATTTACTTCGTAAATGTACCGCTCTAGGCGGACAAATTCAGTCCATGCAAATCTCCATGCTGAATGGATTGAAATCTTGGTACAAGATCATCAACGAAGTTAAAACTGAGTTCGGAATTCAGCTCACCCAATTAGAATTACTCACGAAACCACAAAATGGGGCTCATTGGTTGGCACTTCAACTCGTGTCTCGCATGAATGATATTAGAAATATTCGTACTGAAGATTTCAAGCAGCCCAATGATCGTATTTATTGGTTGCCTGGCGGCTTTGATCATCCTGCAACTCGTTGGCTTGCTGGAATGGAAGGCAGATACCAAAATAGTTTACATAGTGCGATTGCCATTGAGCCATCGAATTATAATCTAGATGAACAAGGCCAAGAAGGAGTGATTAAAACTCTTACCTTTGCATTGCTGAAACGAAAACTCGGTGCGGAATTGCGCTTACAACATTATTTTCCTGGTGGTTTTTTTGTGAGTATTGGTGAAAACGAAAGATATTCTGTGGAAGAAGAATGGTCGTCCATG
Organism: Bdellovibrionales bacterium; assembly: GCA_947372355.1. Classification (GTDB taxonomy): domain Bacteria; phylum Bdellovibrionota; class UBA1018; order UBA1018; family CAIMNF01; genus CAIMNF01. The sequence continues at coordinate 20,137 of CANBTI010000041.1, forward strand.
GGCATTGAATGTGAATGGGTGGGTAAGGTAACTGCGACCCCTTATCTAGTGATTCGAGATGAAGATGATAAGGTGCACACCATTTCAATTGAGGATTTAGTATGAGCTTATATCGAGCATTAATTTTATCGTCGCCCGGAAGCCGTGGGGAAAAATCATTTGCCCATGCCCTAAAACAAGTCGGATTTGATGCTGAAATATTAAATATTGAAGAGGCCATTCGACTAAAGCTGGAGCAAGATCAACTCAGTTTAAAATATAAACTAGTGGTTTTACCTGGTGGAAATACTTATTCCTCAGTGGTGGGATCCGGCCGTGTGCTTGCTCTGAAACTTCAGCATGCATTGGGATGGAATTTAAATCGTTTTGCAGAACGAGGTGGATTAGTTCTCGGTGTTGGTTCTGGATTTGAAACACTCCTTCAGATGAAAGTTTTTGGAGAGGATTACTCTCTTAAATTAAATGATGAAGCGAAAACTCAAGAAAAATGGATCAAGGTGATTCCTACTGGTAATCGTTGTGTTTGGTTGCGTGGACTAGGAACACTGGAACTTCCCCTGAATGAACAAAATACAGAGTTTGTGATTGATCCTTTTGCTTATGTTGAGGCCAAAGGAAAATTAGATCGTTTGGGATTGGGTTGCCTTCGCGGTGAAACCACGAATCGGAATGATGATCGAGTTTGGGGAATGTGCGATATGACCGGAAGAATTTTCGGTTTGCTCCCTCACCCGGAGTATTTCCTCAGCTGGACGAACACCGAAGATTGGTTTTTAAATCCCACTCGTGCTGCAGCTCCGGGAGCAGGCATGGCGATTTTTGAAAACGCGGCAAGACACGCGGAAGTTTAAATTGAGAAAAATGAAAACTCTAAAAAATACGATTCTGTTTTTAATTTGTTTTTCTACCAGCTATTCAATTGCAGCACCTCTTAGAATTAGCCAGCCATCAAAAGAGAGTGGTGGATGTGATCTTTATGTTGCAAATTTTGATAGTATTGATGAGTTCAAAGGTTTTTTCTCAAAATTAAAGCAATTTTCTACCGAAAAAAATATTGCTGAGCTATCTAAATTGATTCTTTACCCGCTCAGAGTGAAATTAAATGGCAAACATGTCATGATCAACGATGCTGCCGATTTTACCAAAGAATTTTCAAGAGTATGGACAACTCATGTTTCTGATTCATTGGCAAATCAAGAAGAGTCTACGTTATTTTGTAATTACCAAGGCGTGATGATTGGTAATGGTCAGATCTGGATCAAAAAATTAAATGTGAACCATAAAGTTGTGGTTGGATCTATTAATCCTTAACTTTTTATTGATATCAGTGTAGTCACTCACCCTTTGTACAGATAAAAATATAAGTAGAATAAGATGAGGCTCCTGCCTACTCGCCATGCGCATCCTGCGCGCGAGACATCTTATTCTACTTATATTTTTATTTGTACAATCGATGAAAGAATCACTTAGCCCAGTAAGAAGCGTCTTCCAAGCTCTCTTCACGTTCCGGTAATCCACGGAACAAACGGGGAGAGTTGCGTGATAAAATCTCAAAACTCACTCGATTGGCATATTTGCAAATTTGAGCGATCGAAGAATAAGTGAGATAATTTGCATTGTGTTTCGGAGAATTTGGCACTTTTTTAGAGTGGAATTGATTTGCCGACATATCATGCAGGAGTGCTGAAAGAGCGCCGTCTCCCGCGCCGTTTGTATTCCGAATTTCATGTGGTCCACCCATGAACGGATTAATGTGGGAGTAAACTTTGATTGGATTTTTGCATTCGGTACGCTTCATCCCGCGCGAGTACTCATACTGATTGTAATTCACGATCGATTTTGTGTGTAATTCGTGTTCCGTTTTTCTCGCTACGGCTTCATCTACCAATGCACCAATATACAAGCCCTGTGCGCCCACGGTGAGGAGAGTGATGTCGGTCCAGTCTAATACATGTTCAAGTGCCATCAATGGATCATTGATTCCAGTGAGGGCACTGGCTTCATCCATGTTCATCGCGAGTACGTTTACATGCTCTTTAATGAATTGAATAAAAAATTCGCGTTTTTCTTCAATGAGTGAACTAGTTCCAAGGGTAAGCACGATCGGAACTCCTGCTTTTTTTGCTATTTCACAGGCTTTAATCGTGGCTTTTGAAATAGGCCACGTGTGATTTCGAAGAATGTAAGCAGAGATGAGAAGTGCGGTTGAATTTTCTATGATCGATTGAGGAATGTAATCATTATTGAGATCATTGATGCAGCCCTTGCTGATTCCAAATGTGCGTTCTCCATCCGGACTGATGAAACACATGGCTCTTCCCATGGGGGAGCTACAAGGTTGCAAATGATTTAAATCCACTTTCGATGAAGTGGAGGAAATGTATTTAAATGAGTAATCACCAACCGTGATGTTTTTACTGATGGCTCCCAGAAGCACTGCGCGCTCTTCAGAAAGTGTGCAAAAATTATGTAAAGTATTGCCCACGGTTCCACCGGCAAATTCACCTTTAATTTTTCTTTGCTCTTTTAAAATGGAATAAATTTCATCACAAGTATTGTTGTCGATGATTTGAGATTGGCCTTTGATGAGTGAGTATTTTTCTAGAAATGCATCGTCTACTTCGCATTCAATATCAACTAG